>CAXBKM010000027.1:0-12357 GCA_963976265.1 uncultured Maricaulaceae bacterium | reverse complement strand
GGCAAATCAAAGCCGAGCGCGTATTGCACGATCACAATGGCAAGGCTTTGCCCCGCCACGGCCAACCATCGCAAACCAATCAATGTTCTGAGCCGAACACGTCCAAACAGGGGCGCGACGCCGTCATCAGGAAGCTGATTTTCCCAGTCAGGTTCGACCATGGCAAAGACCTCGCAGCCGTTTCTTTTGTTGGACGCCACACCCTTTCACCGAATAGGTTTCGCGCCAAACTTGGAGATATGGGCCAAACATGACCGCTGCGCTTGATACACGCAATCTGACCAAGCATTTCGGCGCGTCTGTCGCGGTCGATGATGTGTCTTTTTCGATAGAGCCGGGCGTAACCACAGGATTGCTCGGCGGAAATGGGGCGGGCAAGACCACCACGATCGCAATGTTGCTGGGCCTGATTGCGCCGACAGCAGGCGAGATACGCATTCTCGGTCTGGATCCAGCGCATAGCGGCAGTGAAGCGCGGGCGAAAATGAATTTTCAAAGCCCCTATGTCGATATGCCCAAACGCCTGTCAGTGCGCCGCAATCTGACGATCTATGCCAAGCTCTATGGCGTCAAGCGCCCAATTGAAGCGGTTGAATCGGCAGCCGAAGAATTACAGCTGACCGCGCTTTTGACCCGCAAAACCGGCTCGCTGTCGGCCGGGCAGGCAACACGGGTCGGGATTGCCAAGGCGCTGATCAACAATCCGTCTGTCTTGCTGCTCGATGAACCCACGGCATCGCTGGACCCGGACACGGCAGACTGGGTAAGAGGCGTATTGGAGGCTTATCAGGCCCGGTCCGGGGCCGCGATCCTGCTCGCCTCCCATAATATGGGAGAGGTTGAACGCCTCGCCGGGCGCGTCCTGATGATGAAAGCGGGCCGTATTGTCGACGATGGTGCCCCCAAAACCCTGATCGCCAAATATGGCCGGGATAATCTGGAGGAGGTGTTCCTGCAGATCGCCCGGCGCGAGGAGGGCGTAGCATGACCGCCTCCTGGGGACGCATCACCGCCCTGGTTGAACGCCAATGGGTGCTGATAGCCGGGTCCTGGACCCGGATTGTCTCGCTGATGTACTGGCCACTGGTTCAGATCGTGATCTGGGGCTTCATCCAGTCTCACGTCTTCAATGAAGTGGGGCCGTCCACCACGCTGGTCGCTCTGTCCGCGGTTGTCGGAGCTGTGTTGCTTTGGGATTTCTGTTGGCGCAGCCAGCTCGGTTTTGCGCTCGCCTTTCAGGAAGAGATTTGGTCGCGCAATCTGAGCCAGTTGCTCGCTTCGCCCCTGCGACCGGGGGAGTTCGTCGCCGCCCTGATGATTATGAGCTTTACCAAAACCCTGATCGCGATCGCACCGGCCGTGATCGTCGCGGCCATAGCTTTTGATTTCAATCTCTTCAGCATCGGCCCGGTGGTTTATCTCTTCATCCTCAATCTGGTGGTGTTCGGCTGGGCGATCAGCCTGTTCGCGTCCGGCATGATAGCGCGTTACGGCCAGGGCGCGCAGGACATGCCCTGGGCGCTCATGTTCGGCCTGACGCCGTTTGCGGCCATATATTATCCGGTATCGGCTCTGCCCGATGCATTACAGCCGATTGCCCACGCCCTGCCGCCATCCCATATCTTTGAAGGCCTGCGCGCCGCTGTTGGCGAGGGCCGTTTTGCCGCAGCCGATCTGGCTTGGGCGACGGGTCTCAATTGTTTATGGCTCGGCGCGGGTCTGGTCGCGTTTTTCCTGCTGATGAGGGCGGCCCGCCGCGTGGGCGCCCTGCTACAAATCGGAGAATAAATATGGGCAATCGTCCGATCTGGGTGTGGCCTGTCATAGCGGGCCTGGCAACGCTGCTGGTCATTTTCGCCAGCCTCCTGATCCTGCGCCCGGCCGCCGATGACATGCCACGCCTGGGCGAGGTCCGGTCGTCGGGCCGGGCCGATATTGGTGGGCCGTTCACACTGATCAATCATGAGGGTGAAACCGTGACGGAGGCCGATTTTGAGGGCCGGGCCATGCTGATCTATTTTGGCTTCACCTATTGTCCGGACATTTGCCCCTTTTCCCTGCAAATCATGGATGCGGCGCTGGACCAGTTGAGCGCGGAAGATCGCGCGCGCATTCAGCCGGTTCTGATTACTATCGATCCTGAGCGCGACACGGTTGAGAATATGGCGGCCTATGTCTCCAGTGACACCTTCCCTGACGGACTTGTCGGCTTGACCGGCAGCCCGGAACAGATTGCCGCCGTCGCGGCCGAATACCGCGTTGTTTATCGCCGCGCCGAAGACTCAAGCGGGGACCCTGACGCCTATGTGATGGACCACAGCTCAATCATCTATTTGATGGACGAGACCGGCACGTTTTCGCGTGTCTTCAGCCATGGCACTTCGCCAGCCGATATGGCGGCCAGCCTGCAAGACTTCCTTGATGAAGAGCGCGCATCATAGTGAAAATGAGCGGCTTGCTCGCAATTGCAGCATAAGCCTGTTAGGGATGCTCATGCTTTACAGTTTTTATGAACTCGGACGATTGGCAATGACCCCCTGGCGGGCCGCTGCCAACGCAACCCGACAATCGCTGCGCGCGCCATGGAATACCTATGGCGATACGCTTGCCGGACGAACCACAGCGGCTGCGGCGGATGTGTTTGAGTCGATGACACGGCGCTATGGCAAGCCGGAATGGGGCATCGAATCGGTCGAAATCGACGGCCAGACCCATCCGATTAGTGTTGAAACGGTCTGGGAAAAACCCTGGTGTTCGCTGCTTCATTTCAAGCGCGAGGGCATCAAACCCGGCCAGCCCAAAGTCCTGTTTGTTGCGCCTATGTCCGGCCATTACGCCACGCTGCTGAGCGGGACAGTTGAAGCCTTCCTGCCCGATCACGAGGTCTACATCACCGACTGGTCCGATGCGCGCATGGTTCCGGTATCCGACGGTCGCTTCAATCTGGATGATTATATCGTTTATGTCCGCGAGATGATCGCCGCGACCGGCAAAAACACACATGTTGTAGCCGTCTGCCAACCCGGCCCGCCAACCCTGGCCGCCATTGCCCTGATGGCCGAGGACAAGGACAAAAACCGCCCGGCCAGCATGACGTTCATGGGGTCACCCATCGATGCCCGCAAATCACCGACTGTGCCCAACAAGCTTGCCGAAGAACGCGATCTCGATTGGTTTGAGTCCAATCTTGTCCAGACTGTCCCCTTTCCCAATCCGGGCGCGATGCGCCGGGTCTATCCCGGCTTTTTGCAACTGACGGGCTTTCTCAACATGAATTGGGACAATCATGTTGATGCGCATTGGCGCTTCTTCAACCATCTCGTTGAAGGGGATGGCGATAATTCAGACCGGCACCGCACCTTCTATGACGAATATCTGTCCGTGATGGACCTCAGTGAGGAATTCTATCTCCAGACCATCAAGGACGTGTTCCAGGAACACCGTCTCGCCTGTGGCACGATGGAATGCCATGGCCGCAAAATCAGCCCCGAAGCCATTACCGATGTCGCCTTGATGACCGTTGAAGGCGAAAATGATGACATCTCCGGCATTGGCCAGACCCAGGCGGCCCACACGCTATGTACCGGTATTCCGGGCGACATGCAGGAAGACTGGGTCCAACCCAAGGTCGGGCATTATGGCGTGTTTTCAGGCAGTCGTTTCCGCCAGGAGGTCGCGCCGCGCATGAAAGCCTTCATGCGCAAGCACGCCCGCTAGCGATTTCCAACCAGTCTATTCGACGTCACTGGCCTCATGCGCAATGGTCAGGCCCAACGCCTCATAATCCAGCGCCTGGCTTTCAGCCTGCCGGGCCAGATCGCCAACTGATACCGGTGCGTCGGGATCAAGTGTGATAACGACATTGCCGCCATTATTGACGAAGCCAACCAGGGCTTCTGACAATTCAACCAATAGAGGCCGCGGGATTTCGGCCGGTGCGCCGAGCATGCCCAGCGATATCATCGCGGATGCCTGTTGGCGCAATTCGGCTTTCGACATGCCTTGCGCCGCCGAGCCGGCCGTCAGGGCACGATCGAGAATCGACTGATCCTCGATGCGCAAAACCAGACGATTGAGAATAAGTGGCTCAAACATGGCAAGCGGGTCCATGTCGGAATCGCTGGCCATGGACATGGTCATCGCGCGCGCCGAATATTCCAGAATACCGGACATATCCATCTCGGTTTCGATCCGGAATCCATCCGTCATCTCGAAATAATTGTCACCGCGCGTATAGGAGCGGTCCGTGTCCACGTCATAGACGGACTCGCCCGCTGCGGTGAATTCAAGCTGCTGATAACCCAGCATGCCGAGACCCAATGCCAGTTGGGCACCGAGCTGGTATTCAGTGTCAGGACGGATGACCAATGGCGTCAGTTCGGTTGTTCCGACGATCAAATTGCCCGAGCGATCAATTTCGCCGGTCATCGAATCCATCGTCACCAGAACACCGCCAACATTGACGTCGAGCCCGCGCATGGAAAAGGAATCATAGGCATCCATCGGGTCGTAATCTTCGGGAAGTTCATAGGCTTCCGGTGTTTCGCCCGCCGCTTCGGCCATGGCCGAACGCATGCCTTCGCCAAAGGACGCAAACAGCGCCTGACCCAGACCGTCCATCGACAATTCAGCGAGCTGAATACGAACCGGGCCGACCTCATCGGCCATGGCATTCACGTCAAATCCCATCAGCTCAAAACGCTGCAGGCTTTCGCCGTCAAAATCGTCCATCGCAAAACGATCCATTGCGACCGCAAAAGTCTCCCCGGTTTCACCGTCCGTGCCTGACATGCTCAAGTCATTGATGGCGACCAGGCCGAATTGATATCCCTCGCCGTCGAGATCATCGTCGTCGGCACCGGCAAAAATTCGCGCCAGGTCAGCAACCATGATCGCATTGGGTGTTTCGAGGATCATCGAGGCGAAGCCGCCCTCGCCATCATTGTCATCCTGTGGATCGACAAAGCGGCCTTCTTCAATCGTCAGGCGATCAAAAATCACATTCCCGTCGTCATCAAATCGTGGACCGGCGAGCACCATGCGCGCCGCATGCATCTCGTCAAACTCGACCTCGCGCTCAATCCCGTCACCTTCGTCAACCATGACGTCGTCTTCGTCAGGTTGGGCCATGTCAGTGAAAACGACATCGGTGAACGTGTAGACACCTCCATCAAACTCGCGTGCGCCATAGCTGACAATTCCGTCTCCGGAATTGGCCAGATGAAGGGCCTCCAGAGCGCTCGCAGCCGTATCGGGATCGACCTGCGTGGTGCTCGGCGTATCAGAGCCATTACAGGCGACAAGGAAAACGGCGGCGCTTAATGCGAGGTATTTCATGGTTGAGGGTCCCTTATTGATCATGCCAGTGCGACATTATTGAACGCCAAACTAGCCTATTTGTTTCATGTTGTCTTTGCAGGTCAGGCGGGAATATGACGGTCTCAATCCCGACCGCTCAGTCGTGCCAGAAAGGCGGAGATCGGATCGCCGCGCTCTTCTTCAACGTCCGGCTCGGGCTCCGGTTCGCGCCAAACAGGCTGAGCCGCAGCGGCTTCACGCGGTGCATGGGCGATAAAACCACCAAATATCGAGGCAGGCGGACCACCGCCTACGGCATTGCCGGCAGGCGATGAATCATCATTGCCAACCCAGATCGCCGCCGTCATTCCATCAGAGTATCCGGCAAACCAGGCATCGCGAAAATCATTGGTTGTTCCAGTCTTCCCGCCAATCGTGCGCCCTGGAACCGAAGCCGCGCGGCCTGTTCCTTCGCGGACGACGCCTTCCATCATGTCCCGCATGCGTGTCAGCGTGCGGGCATCGAGAACAATCGGTCCCAAAGTGTCATCGCGTTCATAGAGCACGTCGCCATTGGGCGTTTCTATCCGTGTGATGGCATGGGCAAAGGCGCGCCGCCCGCCATTATTGAATGCGGTATATGCCGTAGCAAGTTCCAGTGGCGTAACCTCGAACGCGCCGAGCGCCATTGAACGGTCCAGTCGCACCTGGCTTTCGACGCCAAGGCGCTGCGCCAGTCGGGCGACATAGCCACGCCCGGTCTCTTCTGCGACACGGATCGCAACAACATTCGATGACTGAATGAAAGCCGTACGCAATGAAATCGGACCGCGATATGTCTCACCGTAATTTTGTGGAGCCCAGTCACCATAGGCAATCGGCATGTCATCGCGAATGTCTTCAGGACGCAGCCCACCTTCAAATGCGGCTGCGTAGACGAATGCCTTGAAGGCAGAACCCGGTTGGCGCTGCGCCAATACAGCGCGATTAAATTGCGATTGATCGTAATCGCGCCCACCGACCATGGCGCGGACCGCACCATCTGTAGCAAGCGCCACGAGCGCGCCTTGCGTGGCACCGCGCGATAATTCCGCGCTGTCGAGGACTTGGGACAGCGCCCTTTCGGCCGCACGCTGCGCCTCGATATCCAGGGTCGTGTGCACCACCAGATCCGCGCGCGCTTCACCGGCCAGTTCGCGTGCCTCCTGCGCGATCCAGTCGATGAAATACTGTGCACCCGGGCTGGAGGATTCGCGCGCGACCCGCACCGGCGTCCCCGCAGCTTCGATACGTTCGGCTTCTGTGATCCGCCCTGTTTCATACATCAGGTCGAGCACGACCGTCGCGCGGGCTGCTGCGCGCTCAACATCATTGGCCGGACTATAGCGTGAAGGTGCCTTCAGGAGACCTGCCAGCAAGGCAGCCTCACCCAGCGATAAATCATAGGCATCCTTGCCAAAATAGCGCTGGGCAGCGGCCTCAACGCCCCAGGCGCCTGCGCCGAAATACACCCGGTCAAGATAAAGCGAAAGGATTTCATCCTTGGTGAACCGGTCCTCCAGTGAGAAGGCCAGCAACATTTCCTGAACCTTGCGGGTCAGGGTTCGCTCCGGTGTCAAAAACAGGTTTTTCGCCAATTGCTGAGTGATGGTCGAACCACCCTGAACGACACGCCCGGCACGGATATTGGCCACCAGAGCGCGGATTGTGCCGCGCGCATCAATACCCGGATGCTCGTAAAACCGTCGATCCTCAACCGCCAGAACGGCGTCAATCAGGAAATCGGGCAGCTCGCGGACATCTGCCGTGCGACCATGTCCGGCGCCGCGCCGGGCGATGGTTCGACCCTCATGATCGAGAAAGACAAGCCCGCCGGATCGCGGCGCATCAAGATCAAGCGTATCAATGGATGGCAGATCGCGGGCGATCATCACCAGCCAGGCGCCGCCAATCAACGATACCAGAACAAATAATGAAAACAGAGGCCTGAGCCAAAACATCCACGACCGTTTGGTTTTCGCAGACGGCGGCCGGCGACCGGGCGTTCGCCGTTGGGGCACATCACGTCGCCAGGGCGGCGGCGGTGGATCGCGTCGATTGCGTGTCATCAGATTTCGTCCGGCTTCCCGTCTGTCCCGTCAGTTTTTATCCTGTCAGATAATGGTGATGGGCAAACGGCGTTAAGGCGGCGTGAATAAGGCATCAGCACCCGCCCCTTGCCGGACGGGCTCTGGCACGCAATCATGCGCCCTGAACGAGTTTGATCATTGGGGTTGTCATGACATTGCGTGTTCGCCGCGTTTTCGCTCTTGGCGCTGTATTGGCGCTGTCCACAATGCTGTCAGCCTGCCTGACACCCTATGAGGGACGCGATTCAGTTTGCCCCAATCAGGGCCCCAATTCGCCCGACTGGCCCTACTGCCATTCTTCAGAACCTGGCGGTTCCCAGCCTCGGGACTTTCCGGACCGACTTTAGGCTGGCTTGGGTTTGGCGGGGTTTTCGTCCAATGCCGGACCAAAACTCAGAAGCACATTGCCGGGCGTGCCATCGGGATCACGCGCCGATCCGAGCAGGCGTATTTGCCCATCGACCTTGAGTTCAAGAAGAAAGCCTGCACCCTCCGCCAGCGACTGGCGGGCGTCATCAAGGGTGAATTCTTCAGTGATCCTGGTTGCGCGAAACCGCCACCCTTTCCACCAGTCCGATGACAGATCTTCATAGGTGCGCCCCCGACGCATCAGCGTGCGGCCACGCGCCGTAAATGAGATCGCCTTGTTGTTTTCTTCCTTTGAGCCCTCTGTCACTTCATCCTGCGCCGACAATTGATAGACATCACTGCGCCCGAAATCCGGACCGTAATCAACGCAAACCAGTGCATTGTAAGCCGAATTCCCCGTTGCCGCGAGCAGGGCTGCAAACCGTCCGGGTTCCAAACGATGTTCAGCAGTCTCGGACAGGACTTCGCCATGATAAGTCTCATGGCCAGCCAGCCGGGCCGGGCGTAGTCGTCGCCAGTCAGAATCGGCGATCGTAAACGGAACGCCCATGGATTTGAGCGCATCGGCAAGCCCGCGCGTCCAGGGATTGGCACCGACGATCAAAAGCCGGTCTTTTTGCTGCGTTACCAATCCGAGAAGGCGAGACAGCGGTGCTACCAGAAACCCATAGCCAAAAACCGTGACAAAGACGGTCGCGAACACCAGCGGTGCAATCATTGCAGCGTCCTCACGCCCATTCTCAACCAACAGGGCGGAAAGATGCCCGGCCGTTGCCGCTGCCACGACACCGCGCGGCGCGACCGCGCTGATGAAGGCGGTCTCATTCCATTTCAACTTGGTCCCGATCAGGGTGGCCGGGACGATTAGAGGTCGTACAACGAACATCAGCGCCAGAATGAAAACGATGGCGCGCCAATCCAGCAATAACAGGCTTTCCGGTGTCAGCGCTGCCGCAAGCGTGACAAAAACTGACGCCACCAAAAGCGAGGCAAAGCCTTCCTTGAAGCGTCGCATATCCTCGATTGAGGCCAAGCGCGCATTGGCAAAAACCACACCGAAAATCGTCACGGCGACCAGGCCGGTTTCAGCGACAAACACATCGGCAACAGCAAAACACAAAACCACGATCGCCAACGTCAACGGTGCTTTCATCGTTTCCGGGACGAGGCCGCGTTTGAACGCGAAGGACAGGCCGTATCCGGCGAGCAAGCCGATAACCGCGCCGACCAATGCCCCACCGCCTATGGCAAGGCCCGCATCAAGCCAGTTGGCGCCCATATCGGCGCGGCGGACCGCCTCGTAGACAAAGACAGCCGCCAGCGCGCCCATCGGATCCACGACAATGCCTTCCCATTTGAGGACGGATGAGACTTTCGTCGGTAGTTTGGCCTGTCGCAGCAAGGGCAGCACAACGGTTGGGCCCGTGACGGTCAGGATGGCGCCCGTTAAAGCCGCCAAATCCCAGACCATGCCGAGAATGAAATGCGCCGCCAGTGTGATACCGATCCACGCCAGCGGAAAACCCAGAAATATCATGCGCCAGACAGGCCGCCCGGATTCGCGTAAATCACGGAAATTAAGCGTCAAACCGCCTTCAAACAGGATCACGCCAACAGCGAGCGCCACCATGGGGCGCAGATATTCGCCGAACAGGGCTTCCGGATCGAGGAAAGGTTCGCCGGTGATCAGGCCAGTAATCGGGCCCAGGATCAGTCCAGCTCCCATCATCAGCACGATGGATGGCCATTTCAAACGCCAAGCCAGCCATTGTGCCGCGATACCTGAACTGGCGATGACTGCGATCTTCAGAAGGATATCAGGTGGCGCGTGCATGATGGTCCTTATCGAAGCGGGCCCGGCCAGCCGGGTCGTGAATGATACAGGGAATGAGACAATGCATATACCAGCAGAACTTCAACTCGTCGCGGTGTCCGCCAGTGCAGCCCTGCTTGTCGGCGGTTCAGTCTCTTTGTTTGGCGTCCAGCCGGTTGCAGGTGCCCTGTTCCAGGTGGGGCGATTTGTGATGCGTCGGCGACGCTTGATGACGATGACGCTGGGAATACTGGCAACGTCAGGCGTCACGCTTGCCAATCTGGTTGGAATAACACCTGTCGGCTAGGTCACAACGTCGTCAGCATCGTCAAAGGTGAAGTCAAAGCCGATATCGCGTCCGCCATAGGCGCCGTTCTCAAAGTGATCGGCATGCTCGTTGAACCAATCGGTCAGGCGGGCATAAAGAATGCCAAAAAATTCCTGCAATTGTTCTTCATCCACCGGCAGACGGAATGAATAGTCGCGCCCGCCTTCAATCGTCACGTCCAGATCCGGGCCCTGTTTGGCAGCCGTGATCACGAGACGTGTCCAGTCGCCGGTTTTCGATACGCGGACACCGAGGCCAAAACTGATCGGTTCAAGCGGTAGAAACCCCTTGCCCGAAACCGAAAAAGCGCCTGATCCAAATTCCTGTGCGGCCCACGCACCCTTCGGTGGAACAAGAAATACACATTTTCGCTTGTCGCCCAGATAGCGACAAAAGCCGGTGGAGATGGCTTCGGCCAGCGAACGTATCTGGCTGTAATTATGCAGGGCGGCATCGCCATAACGCGCCGCAGACGCTGCCAGGCCGTCGAATTTCGTTACCGTGTCATCTGCCAAAATCGGCTCTCCCGTTTTGTGTAGAAATCAGGCTAGACTGATCCATCACGAAACGGGAGAGGCGCGATGCGTAAACTCACAACAATGGCAGTCGCCTGTCTGCTTTTGACGGCCTGTACCCCACCGCAAGCCACAGAAAACCAGAGCGCACATGTCTGGGCGACACGCTCCGGAGAGGCCCCTCTTGTCATCGCGCATCGCGGTGCCAGCGGAGACAGGCCCGAGCACACGCTGGCTGCTTATGAGTTGGCAATCGATCAGGGGGCCGACGTGATCGAACCCGATCTGGTAGTCACATCGGATGGCGTATTGATCGCCCGCCATGATAGCTATCTGTCAACGACCACGAATGTGTCTGACCATGCTGAATTTGCAGGCCGTCGTCGAGATTTGTTTGGCCGCAATGATTGGTGGGTTCAGGACTTTACGCTGGCCGAATTGAAAACGCTGCGCGCCATTCAGCCCATGGAAAACAGATCGGATCGGTTTGACGGCCAGTTTGAAATTCCAACTTTTGAGGAGATTCTTCAACTGGTGGACCGGCGTGAAGCCCAGTGCGATTGCGTGATCGCCATCGAGCCCGAAATCAAGCACCCCGAAGAATTCGCCGCTGCAGGGCTCGATCCTCTCCCTCTTTTGAATGCCGCGCTTCTAGCGCATGGACTTTATGACGAGAACGCCGCGGTGGTTGTCCAGTCTTTCGACCCGGGCTTCCTGATCCGGATGAATGCCGTCGCGCCGGTTCGCCTCGCAATGTTGTATTCCAGCCCCGATGAGCCGGGCTATGACATGAATGGCTATCCGCTGGATGTCGTGGCCCAGTTTGCGGACGCGATCGGGCCGAACAAGGCCCTGCTCTTCAACGAGGATGGCAGCGATAGTGGTTTTGTCGCCGACGTGCATGCGCTAGGGATGGATATACATGTCTGGACGGTGCGAGATGATCGCGAGCCGATTGTTGGCGAAACCGTCGAGGACGAATTGCGCGCGCTTTATGCGCTCGGGGTCGATGGTGTCTTTACAGATTTTCCAGCGACGGCGGTTTCCGTGCGCGCTGAAATTTCGAACCACTGAAAGAAAACGACCGCCGAATTGCTTCGGCGGTCGCATCCAAACGTCTATCTGACGATACGCTTAGTCAGCGTATTGCAGGTTAACCGCTTTAGGGCCTTTGCCGCGCTTGTCGGGCTCAGTCTCGAAAGAGACACGTTGAGCGTCGTCAAGGCCTGGCAGGCCTGAATCCGTCACAGCAGTGATGTGAACGAACACGTCCGCGCCACCATCGTCTGGTGTGATGAAGCCGAAGCCCTTGCTTTTATTGAAAAATTTGACCGTACCTGAGGCCATGATGGGGATACCTTCCCGTAACTGACACCGCGTCCGACGTCTTAAGTAATTGGTCCATCAGCGTCCTGATGGGATGCGCACGCGTAGTGTCGGGGAAGTCTGAATTCTCAATTACCGACCTTTTTAAAGGGCCGGGGCAGGCAATCCGTATTCCGCCGGGCCTTGCTAGGCCGCCCGTGCAAGAGGACATATGGCGTCGATGACCCGGTAGCGCAAGTAAAACATGCGTCATGCCTCCAATATGTGGCCCAAGCCGAGATTGTGTTGCCATGGGTTGTGCGGGTCGTTCATGATATCTGCCATGACCCGCCGCCGCCCCTTTCTCGACCGGACCTACAGATCGCGCGAGCGCGCCACACGGCAGCGAAAGTCCGATTTTAATCCGACAACAATGATCCGCTGGGCCGGTTTGGGTGCAGCGATCATGATCGGATTGGCGGTTTTTGTCGGCTTCACATCCGGCGGCCAGGAATTCGCCGGGCGTTTGGGATTCCTTCATGGCCTGACACAACCTGTCCTGCTCGGGGCCAGCTGGCTCGATATGGGCGTTGTGGCAGG
>CAXBKM010000026.1:0-12472 GCA_963976265.1 uncultured Maricaulaceae bacterium | reverse complement strand
AAATCTCCAGAGATTACCCTATCCAACGGCGGAACCGTCCGCCGCCATAATAAATGCAAACCTTGATGACCAATGTGCGTGAACAGCAGCCATGAATTTCTCCCCAAAATTCCCGCGCGCTATCGCGCTGGTTAACTTGAGGCAGAACTTTCCCTATCAGGCTTCACCGGTCAAGCGGCCTGACATAGGCGTGATCCGTTATTCAACGTGATCTAACCGAACAATCCGGCGCCGCGCGGCGGTTCCGCATTGCGGTGAATGTGGGCTCCCAAAATAAGGCCGAAGCCAAAAAGGACGGTCAGCATGACCGTTCCACCATAGGAAATCAGCGGAAGTGGCACGCCGACAACCGGCAACATGCCCGTCACCATGCCGGTATTGATGAATACATAAAGCGCAAATGTCGTCGCAATGCCCATAACCAGTAGGCGATGGAATTTTGATTTGCACGATGTCGCAATGGCCACCGCATTGGCCAAAACCAGCGCATAAATTCCCAGAATGGCGAGCCCGCCGACCAGACCGAATTCCTCGCCCAGCATGGTGAAAATGAAATCGGTCTGTTTTTCCGGCAGATAGTTGAGATGCGACTGCGTACCTTCCATGAAGCCTTTTCCGGTCAAGCCGCCTGAACCCAGTGCAATCTTCGACTGGAGTATCTGATAGCCCGCGCCCATCGGATCATCTTCCGGATTGAGGAAGGTCAAAATACGCGCGCGCTGATAATCTTCGAGCCCGAAGCGCAACAGCAATGGAATACCCACTGCGGCCATACCCATCGCCCCGGCGATGATTTTCCAGCTTAATCCGGACAGAAAAACGATCACCACGCCGGTCGCAATCAGAAGCACGGTGGTCCCCAGATCGGGTTGATGCAGGATCAATGCGGCGGGTACACCGATCAGGAATAACGGCGTCAGGAGTCCAAACGGGCTGTTGACCTTGTCGACGGGCAAATCGTGATAGAATCGCGCGAGAGCAAGAACCAGGGCGACCTTCATCACTTCAGAGGGTTGTAGGCGTATGGGTCCAACATCAAGCCAGCGCTGAGAGCCCTGAATCGTCTCCCCGAAAAATTCCACACCGACCAGCAATGTCAGAGCGCCCAGATAAATGGGATAGGCCGTCCCCATCCAGAAGCGGGGCGGGAAAAGCGCGGCGACGAGCATGATTCCAAAACCGGCCGCAAAGCGCGTCGCGTGGCGAATGGCCCAAGGATCCCATGCGCCATCGGCCACCGAATAGAGCATGCCGACACCTGCCGCGCCCAGCAGGGTGAGGAGCAAGACCAGAGCCCAGTTCAACTCGTAGAGCTTGTCCCTGAAACCGCGAGGGACTGTATCTCGGAAAACCGCCATGACTTAGCCTCGGCCCGTCATTGCCGGCGCCGTCACAAAGGGACCACCGCGCGACGGGTCACGCTCAATCATGAACCGCAAGATGTCACGGGCCGGCCGCGCCGCTGCGCGCGAGCCCCCGCCGCCATGTTCGACAACCGTGGCAACGGCATAGCGTGGCCGGTCGGCAGGCGCATAGCAGACAAACATGCCGTGATCGCGCAATCGCCAGGGTAAATCATCCTGGCTGCGAACGCCCGCTTCACGCTCTTCTGGCGTGATCGAATAGACCTGCGCTGAGCCGGTCTTGCCTGCCATTTCCACACCGTCAACGCCCAATCCGCCAAGCGTGTAGTATGACGTGCCACCGGGCTCATGCACCACGGCGCGCAAGGCGTCGCGGATCAACGCAAAATGTTCGGGCGCAATATCGATCGGCCGAGGTGTGCCAGTATCCTGATCGGCATAGAGGCGCGGCGTGACGGCAAGCCCGCTTGCCAGACGCGCGGTCATGACCGCCATCTGCAGTGGAGACGCCAACATGAAGCCCTGTCCGATCGCACTGATCAGGGTTTCGCCCGTAGACCATCCTTGGCCGAAGCGCGCGCGTTTCCATTGTTCATTGGGCACCAGGCCATCGCGAACACCGGCGAGCCCGATGTCGGGCGCAGGGCCGAGCCCGAAACGCAAAGCCATGTCATGGATACGGTCAATGCCAAGGCGCTGTGCCATTTCATAGAAATATACATCACAGGAGGTCTTCACCGCGTCGCGCATATTGACCCGACCATGACCCCGACGGCGCCAGCAGTGAAATTCACGATCCCCGAGCCGAATACTGCCATTACACGTCACGCGCTCGCTCGGACTGGCCAGACCGGCATCCAGCGCCGCCAGTGCGGTAATGGCCTTGAAGGTTGATGCCGGTGGGTAGGTTCCCTGTAGCGCCTTGTTGAATAATGGCCGCCGGTCATTGTTCTGCAGCGCCTGAAAATCAGTTGAGGAAATGCCGGTCACAAACAGATTGGGATCAAAGCCAGGCGTTGAGTTGAGCGCGAGCAAGTCGCCGGTCTGAACATCCATGGCGACCGTCGATGCGCTCTCACCGGCCAAGCGTTCATTGGCAAAGTCCTGGACTTCAGCATCCAGCGTCAATCGAACATCAGTGCCGGGGTCGGCCGGGATGGATTGTTCGGGCAATTCGCGAATGACTCGGCCATACGCGTTGACCTCCACTTTCAGCGAACCTGCAGATCCGCGCAGTGAGCTTTCGCGTGCCGCTTCCACACCGGCGCGCCCAATTCGAAAGCCCGGATAGCGCAGCAATGGATCATCGCCCGCATCGATTTCGCCGGCAGGTTGGACATAGCCCAGAACGTGCGCGAAGGCCTGCCCCGACGTATAGCGTCGCACTTCGGCGACGTTCGGGATGACGCCCGCAAGATCAGGCGCGTTGAAATTGACCGCCGAAAAAGTCTCCCAATCGAGATCATCGAGCGCCGTAATGGCTCGAAAACCGGGAGCCCGTCGTGCCGCTTCGAGAATACGTTCCTGGGTTTCCGGCGACATCGGCACAACAGATGCCAGACGTTCAACGGCAAGCTCGAGATCTCCGGCCTGTTCAGGCACCAGTAGAACCCGATAACTGTCGCGATTGTCAGCGATCACCCGGTCAGCACGATCCAGTATCCGACCGCGCGATGGCGGGGTGAGCAGAAAGTTGAACTGATTGTCTTCTGAAAGCGTGCGGTAACGCTCACTTTCCAGGACCTGCAGCGTATAGAGGCGAGCGCCCAACGCGACGAAGACCGCCGCGCCACCGCCGCCCAATATCAGGGATCGGCGGGTGAAGATGGCATCTTGTTCCTGCTTGTCGATTTGCATGGCGCTATATCCCGAAGCCTGAACGCGACGACCGTTTGCGGATCGTGAGCAGGCCAATGAGCGGGAACATCAAGACGGTAGCCGCTGCTTCGACCAGCATCGGACGAATGGCTGCCGGGCCGCCGGTCGCCAGGCTTCCGGCGCACCAGGCTATAAAGGTCGCGATGGCAACGACACCAACAAAGCGGAACCAGATCGGGCCGATCTCGCGTTTCGCCCCGTCTTCCTCGCGAACCCGCATGATCATTAGTGCGACAACATAGGCGAGTGCCCAAACGCCCATGGGGCCGCCGGTGATCAAATCCTGCATCAAACCGACAATGAAAATCACAAAAGGCGGCATGAAACGCGGCCTGATCGATGACCAAATGAAGATTGTGATCAGGGGCAGCATCGGCATCAGACTGCCGCCCTGCGCCAGTCGACCCGGCGAGGCGTAAATCATCAATGACAGGATAATCGAGACCGCAGCCCAGACCGCGAGGCCATAAGGCGGGCGTCCATCAATAGAGCCCCTCATGGCGCATCCCCTTGCGTCGTGCTGGCAGTATCGTCCGCAGAATTGGTGAGTGCAGGCTCGATGCTTTCGTCCGTCGCAGTACCGGTTTCGTCGCCTGTTGGCGGTTCCATTTCGTCTTCGATGACAGGATCGGCTTCCGGTGGCAGGACCCGGACATGCGGGAAAACCCAGACGAAATCGACGGGGGCCTGGTCAGAGAAAAGACGCACACGCCATTGCCCGTCGCGATCCAGCGCCGCTACGCCAATGGGCAGGCCGCGTGGCAGCACACCGTCATCACCCGATGTGACGATGCGGTCGCCGTCGCGTAAATCGGCATCGCGACCCACATAGTCCAGGCGTGGAAAATTGGTGTTGTTGCCGATCAGAATGGCACGCGCATTCGTGCGATCCGCGATCACGGGAACCCGGCTGTTCAGATCGGTCAGCAGCAATACCCGCGATGAGCGGCGGCCGGTCTCAACAACCCGCCCGACCAGTCCGAAAACATTCAGGACCGGGTCACCGTCGCGGATACCGCGTTCAGCACCGGCTCCAATAATGCGCGATTGAACAAACGGCCCGGTCGGATCAGCCAGCGTCCAGGCACCCACGCGCTCCTGTGAGGCCGTGACATCAAGATCGAGCGTCTGCTCGTAAATTTCGATCTGGTCGCGCAGGCGCAAGGCCAAATCGCGCCAGTAAAGCGTATCATTGAGCTGATCGCGCAGGTCGGCATTTTCCTGCGCCAATTCGCTTTGCCGACGCCAATAGGGACCAATATTGCCCATGGCGCGCAAAGGTCTCGCCGCCAAATCCAGCAAAGGCGCAACGACGTCGACAACTGTCGAGCGGACCGCAGACAGAGCGGGCGGGCGCACATCAGGCCGATCAAAAATGATCAGCAATATTGAGATAATAATCAGCGTTGCCGTCAGCGTCCGGGAGAACCGAACACCGTCATCCTGATCACGTCGTGATGGGCTGCGAAACACCAAGCCGAGGCTCTCCTGCCTGGCGGCGTGAAACGATTACACCGCTTCCGATAGTATGGGCCGCCAAATCTTAAGGTTCTCAATTGCCTTGCCACATCCGAAGACAACGCATGACAGCGGATCATCGGCAATACTCACCGGCAAGCCGGTCCGTTCACGCAATTCTGAATCCAGATTGCGCAACAGGGCGCCGCCACCGGTCAGCACAATACCCTTATCGACAATATCGGCTGCCAATTCCGGCGGTGTTGCCTCCAGCGCCTGCTTGACCGCTTCAACGATCTGCTCGACGGGCTCAGACAAGGCATCGGCGATCATCGCTTCGGTCACGGAAATCTCGCGCGGCACACCATTCATCAGGTCACGGCCCTTAATGTCCAGAGACATGCCCTCACCCTTGGTGGGCGGCATCGCAGAACCGATTTCCTTTTTGATACGCTCTGCGCTGGTTTCACCGATCAACAGATTGGCCGAGCGACGGATATAGCTGATGATCGCCTCGTCCATCTTGTCGCCGCCAACGCGGACCGAACGCGAATAAACAATGCCCGACAGCGACATCACCGCGACTTCGGTCGTGCCGCCGCCAATATCCACAATCATCGACCCGGTGGGCTCATCAATCGGCAGTCCGGCACCAACTGCCGCCGCCATGGGCTCGTCGATCAGGAAAACCTTGCGGGCACCGGCCAGGCGCGCAGATTCGTAAATCGCGCGGCGCTCAACGGCCGTCGCCCCGGATGGCACGCAAATGACAACTTGCGGCGACGTAAAAGTCTGTCGGTTATGAACTTTCTTGATGAAATAGCGGATCATTTCTTCCGCAACATCAAAGTCGGCAATCACGCCATCCCGCATGGGGCGAATGGCTTCAACATTGCCGGGCGTCTTGCCGAGCATCATCTTGGCTTCCGCGCCAACCGCCTGAACGTGTTTGCGTCCTTTTTCGAGCTTGTACGCCACAACTGACGGCTCATTGAGAACCACGCCGCGCCCCTTGACATAGACCAGCGTATTGGCCGTCCCGAGGTCGATTGCGATGTCAGCGGATAGGAAACCGAACAGGCTGGAAATCATGACGTGCCAGATGCTTTAGGACACAAAATCGTGTCGCGAGATGAAACCGAAAACCCGTTGTGCGATGACATGGCAATGAATGCAAGCGCGGCTTTGCAGCAACGGGTCAAGTGTTTTCGTCGTCGCGATTGGTGTGCGGCAATCGGCGGCGGGCAGCGAGCATGATCACCAGCCAAATCGCGACCGCGAACACCAGCGTACCAGCCAGCAAGAGGCTCTGCCCGGAAATCATCGCGATCAGGCTTTGCCCCGTCAGGCCGACGACCAGGATTTTCGGCGTAATTCCCAAACCGGTGCCGACGAAAAATGCCCAGAATGGTGTCGGTGACGCGCCAAATGCCATGTTGACGACGATATAGGGACCCGACGGCACAATCCGCACCAGGGCGCTGGCCAGCAAACCGTTGCGCCCGACGAATTCAGAGGCACGGTTCATCCAGTCGCCACCGAAGCGTTTCAGAACATCGGCGCCGGCCAGCCGCGCGATCCAGAAATTCACGCTGGCTGAACACATCGTTGCAATCCAGGCAAAAATGAACCCGTTGACCGGACCGAATGCCAGAACCGTCGCCGCCATCAGCACAAATTGCGGCGCGCCAAAAAACGACAATATGATGTAGATGAAAATTGTAATGGGCAGCGCATACCAGCGGCTCGCTGCCTGATCAAAAATTTCGCCCAACGCCTCGGCGTCGGCTCCAAAAAACAATTTACCAAACACAAACACCAGGCCCACAACGCCCAGAAGCGCGATGGAAATCAATGAAGCCCGCAGCGCGCGGGCATCCATGTGGGTGAAAAATTCGATAAGTTTTCGGATCGACATCAAACTGCCGCGGCTTTTGCGCGCGCGCCTATTTTTTTTCACCGTGGCGAATATCGGGCTGTCCACCGGCAATTCGGGCCAGCTTTGAACGCTGGCGCGCGAGGACCGACAATTGCTGGTCGAGCACTTCGAGAATTTCGCGCGCCTCGCCCTCATCAATCACGCCGGGAGATCGTTCGGTTTCACTCAACGAATCCATCAATTTGGAAATATTGCGTGCATGACGCCTGCTCGCTTCGCCCGCCAGGCTCAGCCAGTTGTCATCATCATCGCGGTCCAGCGGCATGAAAATACCGCCCGCGAGAAAGGCCAGATCTTTCGCCGCTGCCGTAGCACCGGTCGCCTCGGTCAGCTTGGCAATGCGTGCATAGGAAATATCATTGCTGGAATCGGGGTCGGCGAGCGCATAAACGCGGGTCCGCGACAGCTCTAGATATTCCATGACCGCTGGAACACCGCCCGCTTCTTCGAACAATTGCGCCACGACAGCCTTGGGCTCGCCATAGGGCCGTTCCTTGACCGGTTTGAATGCCATCCCGTCTTCCCTTTCGCGTCGTCCACAACGCGTATCGAGTGTTCATGCTGGGCGTTAGCCTACAACAGTGTTGGGCTCAAGTCCGCATTTTGAGCCGTTCACGCAATTCAGCGCCGGTTTTCTCAATGGATTGCGCTTTTCCATCTTCCCGCCAACGCGCCATGCGCGGTGCGCCATTTGCATGTTCGCCATTCCAGTCTTTGGCAAACTGGCCGGTCTTGATGTCGACCAATAGCCGATCAAAATCGTCGCCCAGAGCTTGCGTCAGGCGCGGCTCGACCAGGCGCGCGCCAAATTCAGCGGTATCGGAAATCGCATCATACATGCCCTCAATTCCGCGTGCCTGAATCAAATCGGCCAGGTATTTGAGCTCGTGCACGCAATCGATATAGGCCATGCGCGGACTGATGCCCGCCGCCGTCAGGCGTTCAAATGACGCTTTCGCCAGCGCCACCATGCCGCCGACCAGCACAGCCTGCTCGCCAAACAGGTCAGAGATCGCTTCTTCCTCGAACGTCGTTTGGAATATGCCGACACGGCCTGACCCGATAGCGTCCAGATAGGCGCGCGCAATGGTTTCAGACTCGCCCGTCGCGTCTTGATGAATGGCCCAATAGCCGATCAAACCCCCACCCTTTTCATATTCGGTTCGTACAGCGCCGCCTGGCCCCTTGGCGGCCGCCAGGACGACATTGACGTCCGGGGTTGGCTCAACCAGGCCATATTGTATCGAATAGCCGTGGCAGAAAATCAGCGTCTGTCCGGCATGTCTGTTGGGCGCGATATTGTCCGCCCAAATGGATGCGTGCGCCTCGTCAGCCGCCAATATGGAAAGGATGTCAGCCCAATCGGCGAGCTCGGCGACGGTCTGCACATCAAAACCGTCCGATTTCGCCTTGGCGATTGAAGGCGATCCGGCGCGCAAACCAATCTTGATGTTTTTAATGCCGCTATCACGCAGATTTAGCGCGTGAGATCGCCCATGATTGCCATATCCGATTATCGCGATTTTGCGGCTATCGAGCGCGTTCGTTTCGCCAGTAAATGCCATGCTCTAACGATCTCCCAGTGCTCGAAATTCTGCTCTAGCCCTATCGGGATCAAGCGCGTGAATACGTGACCAGGCCCCGCATTGATTGCGAAACCAGGTATATTGTCGTTTGGCGTAACGTCGTGAATCCCGCTTGGCGAGTTCGCACGCTTTATCAAGCGGCAATTCCCCGTCCAGATGCGCCAGCAAGGGGGGCAGACCAACAGCTTTTAACGCGGGCAAGGATCGATCAAAACCTCGCACGGCGCGCGCTTCGTCCAGTGCGCCGGCCTCCAGCATGGCATCAAATCGTGCATTGATCCGGCCATAGAGCGCGGCGCGATCCGGTTCGATCACAATACCTGACCATTCCTCAGCCGCCAGAACCGGATGGGTTTCCTTCTGGAACTCCGAAATGGCCTGGCCTGTCGTGACGCCAACTTCGACGATACGGCGTAGCCGTGCGCGGTCATCGCCCATGGCCCGCTGTGCCGCGACCGGATCAAACTCTGCTGCTGCCAGACGCAGTGCCTCCATACCCAGGGCTTCCAGACGTTCGGCTTCCTCGCGCGCTTCATCCGTGGTTGGCGGGATCACCGCCAAACCCTTGGTCAGCGCACCAAAGTAGAGCCCGGTTCCGCCAATCAAAATGGGGGTTCGCTTCCGGCCTTGAATTTCCACAATCAGCTCTTGCGCACGCCGCGCCCACCATCCGACCGAGGCCGGCTCGGCGACGCTGCGCTCACCATACAGATAGTGTGGAATTTTGCCGCGCTCTGCGATTCCCGGCTGTGCCGACAGGATCGGAATTTCCCGATAAATCTGCATGGAATCGGCGTTGATGATTTCGCCGTCCAGGGCCCGTGCCGCTTCGATCGCCAGCGCCGTTTTTCCGGACGCTGTCGGTCCGGCAATCAACAGAACAGGCGGCGGTTTGTCAGTCACCGTTGCAGGGTTTGAAGAACGAATTGCCCGTTCCGGTTCAATGTGAACAACACCTCGTCTCCATCCGCATCACCGACAAGCCGGCGTACATCGGCGATCGTTTCCACAACCGTCCAGGAAATTTCCTCGATCACATCGCCCGCGCGCACCTTGCCAGCCGCATCGCTGGTTGGGTCAACGGCGGTCACCAGAATGCCGGACGCATCGGGATGCACACGCCAGCGCCGACGCGAGGCTTCATCCAGTTCGGCCAGGGTCAATCCAACGATTTCCGCATCGCTGGCGGACGGCGTTGATGAACTGGAATTATTGCTCGGATTTGACGGCACGTCTTCGGCCAGACGACTGACCGTTGCAGTCAGCGTCATGGTTTCGCCGCGCCGGTTCAAAACGATCTCGACGCTCCGCCCGATTTCAGTTTCTGCCACAAAACGAGGCAGGGAACGGCTGTCAGGCACGTCGCGTCCATCAAAGCTCAACACCAGATCGCCCTGCCGCAGTCCGGCACGATCGCCTGGCCCGTCTTCAGCAACACGTGAGATGATCGCACCACGTGGGCTGGAAAGGCCCATTGCCTGCGCCACACCGGCTGTCACCGGCTGGACATTCACACCCAGCCAGCCCCGGCGGGTTTCGCCAAATTCGGCAAGCTGGTCCACAACGCCTTCGACAATGGTTGAGGGGATGGAAAAACTGATCCCGACACTGGCACCCGTCGGCGAGTAAATCAGCGTATTTACACCAATGACTTCACCGCGAAGATTAAACAGGGGCCCGCCCGAATTACCGGTATTGATCGCCACATCGCTCTGGATGTAGTCGTCATATTGCCCGCCCGCATCACGCCCGCGCGCCGAAATCACGCCAGCTGTCAGTGACCCGCCAAGTCCAAAGGGATTGCCAATCGCGATGACCCATTCACCCACCCGCGCGACGTCTGAATCACCAAATTCGACATAGGGGAATGGCTCGGTGCTCTGGATTTTCAAAACAGCCAGATCGGTCGCGATATCGCGCCCCAGTACCTCAGCCGGGAAGGTCCGCCCATCGGGCAAGGTCACTTCGACTTCATCCGCATCGTCAATGACATGGTTATTGGTCACGACAATCCCGCTGGGATCAATAATGAAGCCCGAGCCCAGCGAATTGGCGATCCGCGGCGCATCGCCAAAGAGCTGATTGAAGCGCTCCAGCGGTGACCCTTCCGGGAAGGCCGGCATGCCGTTTTCATCGCCGATGCGCTGCGCCGCTGCAATATTTACGACCGCTGGCGACAGCGTCTCATTGAGGTCCGCAAATCCATTGATCGGAAAGCCTTGCGCATGCACGGCCCCGAAACTCAGGACGAATAGGATGGACAAGATGACGGCGCGCATTGAGCGACTCCATGAAAAAGGGTGCCTGACAGTCTATCAGGCACCCTTTCAGTTTTGCAGTGTCACGCGTCGAACGGCAACCGGGGTAACGCATTCGTCACGCCGATAACCGTTCTGTAACGCGGGCTATTCGCCAGCCGGATTTCCGAAATACTCGAAAAACTCACTATCCGGAGGGATCACGATCGGCGTACCGGACCGTACAGCCAACCGGTAGGCGTCCATGGAGCGATAGAAGGCAAAGAATTCCTGATCACGTCCATAGGCCGCCGCATAGATGGCGTTGCGCTGGGCATCACCTTCACCACGGAAGCGTTCAGCATCTGCGCGCGCTTCAGCTTCGATAACCAGGGCATTCCGGTCCGCATTGGCGCGGATTTCCCGGGCCGCCTGCTCACCTTCAGCGCGGATACGCGCGGCTTCCTGCTGGCGCTCGGAGCGCATGCGCTGGAAGACACGTTCAGCGATCTGCTGGGGCAGGTCTGCGCGCAAAATACGCACATCGATAACCTCAATGCCCAGATCCTGTGTTGCGACCTGTGCCACGACAGCGCCCTGCACACGGTTCATCAGAGCGGCACGTTGACCGGAAATTACATCTGACGACGGGATCGATGCGATCACACCGCGCAGACTGTCATCCATGATCGAACGAAGGCGCAATTGGGCACCGCGTTCATCGCGAACGGTTTGATAGAAACGCAGGGGATCGACGATCCGGTAGCGCAGGAAAGCATCGACGACGAGGCGTTCCTGATCAGCGGCCTGAATCTCTTCAGGTGCCATATCGAATTCCAGATTTCGTTTGTCGAAGACAATCACGGAATCGGCAAACGGCACCTTGAAGTGAAGGCCCGCCTGGTTTTCATCACCAGAATTGACGGCATCAACAGGATCACCGAGGCGCAAAATAAGGGCCTGATCACGCTCGCTGACGACATAGGTGGCTTGCGTCACGACAATGCCGATAATCACCAAAGCGACTAGACCGAAGGTTCCAAAAATCCGGCTCATTACTGATCTCCTTGTGCGGCGCGGCTGCGACCCAGTTCATTGAGCGGCAAATACGGCACCGCACCTCCCTGTTCATCGAGGATGATCAATTCCGAATTACCCAGAACGACTTCCATGGTTTCCAGATACATCCGCCGGCGTGTGACCTCGGGTGCCTGTGCATATTCCTCATAAACCGCGACAAAGCGATCGGCCTGACCCTGCGCTTCGGCAATCACCGAGTCGCGATAGGCTTGGGCGTTTTCAGTAATTGTCGCCGCACGACCGCGTGCCTGCGGAATGACACTGTTGGCGTGAGCCGTGGCATCAAGCCGGGCCCGTTCTGCATCCTGCGCTGCCGCATCAACATCGCGGAAGGCGTCGATCACGCTTTGCGGCGCTTGCGAGCGCTGCAAGTTGACCTGCAGGATTTGAATGCCGGCATCATATTCATCGAGCGTCGCCTGCATCACGTCGCGGGTGCGTTGGGATACTTCAGCACGCGCTGTGGTGATGATCGGAACCAGATCGGATGTACCAACGACTTCACGCATGGCGCTTTCAGCGACAGCCCGAACCGTTCCGGCGGGATCACGAACGTTGAACAGATAATCGCGCACGCCGTCCGCATAGGACAGGTCCACGCGCCACTGCACCTCAAACGCGATGTCGACGATATTCTCGTCACGCGTCAGCATCTGGCTTTCACCGAGATTGTTGGCGCCGATGGAGATTGTGTTGGTGGTTGTCACTTCAGGCAGTTCGACCGTTTCGATCGGCCAGGGAAGCTTGACGTTTACACCGGGCGACGTCGTGCGAACATATTCGCCAAAGCGCAAAACCACACCGGCCTGTTCAGGACCAACGAAATAGACCGCACGTCCCGGCCAGAATAACAGGCCCAGGGAAACCACAACAAAGAAGACCACGACTGGGAAGACACCGCTGCCCTTCGATCCGCCGCCATCGCCAGCT
>CAXBKM010000025.1:0-12650 GCA_963976265.1 uncultured Maricaulaceae bacterium | reverse complement strand
TGTCTTGGGCGTATCGGTCATGTCAGGTCTTTCCAGGCTTTTTGGTTCAGGTCTTCGCAGTGTCGAGCAATCTGCCAACAACGCGGGCTGTATAATCGACGAGCGGAATAACGCGCGCATAATTCAGTCGCGTCGGGCCAATCACACCAAGTGCGCCGACAATCCGCTTTTCCTCATTCATATAGGGAGAGACAATCATGCTGGAACCCGATAGTGAAAAAAGCGGGTTTTCCGCGCCGATAAACAGACGCACGCCGTGCCCATCACCGGCTTTTTCAAGCAGGGCAATGAGATCTTCCTTGCGTTCCAGATCATCAAACAGCATGCCGATGCGCTCCAGATCCCGCGCGGCATCGACATTCTCCAGCAATCGGGCGCGTCCACGAACGATCAGCGACCGGGCTTCTCCGCCCGACCAATCGGCCAGGCCTTTCTCTACCAGCGCGCTGGCCGCTTCATCGAGCTGGGCCCGCCGTTCGGTGATTTCAGCGCGGATCGCTGAACTGGCCTCGGTCAGGGAGCGCCCCTTCAGGCGGGCAGACAGATAATTGCCGGCCTCCATCAGGGTTGCGGGCGGCAATCCGTCCGGCGCGGTCATCAGGCGGTTTTCGACCGACCCATCTGCAAACACCATTATCGCCAGTGCTTCGGTTGCTGACATTGGAACAAATTCAACATGTCGCAGGGGCGCTTCGCGGGTTGGTGCCAGCACCAGCCCAGCACCGCCTGCCAATCCGCCCAGAATGGTCGAGGCTTCCGACAACAGGTCAGGCAGGCTGCGCGAACTACCCGCGACGCGCGCATCAATGGCTTTTCGTTCATCAGCGCCCAGATCGCCAACTTGCAACAGTCCATCAACGAACAGACGCAATCCGGCATGGGTGGGCATGCGCCCGGCGCTTTGATGCGGCGCGGACAACAGGCCAATCGCCGCCAAATCGGCCATTGTGTTGCGGATAGATGCAGGAGACAGGCCTACACCATCAATCTGTGACAGGGTCCGCGATCCAACAGGTTCGCCTGTATCGAGATAGGTCTGCACAATCTCGCGGAATATATCGCGAGAGCGCGCATCCAGATCGGTCAGCGTCGGGGTTGAGTGGGCGTGTTCGGTCATGACAAGGCTTCAGTTAGGATGAAGCGCGGCGTCTTGCAATCGGTCAACGCTTTACGGCGTGTCCCGTCACCAGTAGACCCCTGACTTTGCCGACCCCGTTCGCAACAGGAGACTTGTTTATGCGCCCTTATGGCCGTGCCGCTGACGCTTTGAGAGACGTCACAATAGAAACCGGTGTTTCGCCCTATGCTGAAGGCTCTTGCCTGATCAAGTTTGGCAATACCCATGTGCTTTGCACGGCCAGCGTTGAGGAAAATGTTCCACCCTGGATGCGCAATTCGGGCAAGGGCTGGGTTACCGCCGAATATGGCATGTTGCCTCGCGCCACGCATACGCGCGGACGACGCGAAGCGGCGGCGGGTAAGCAATCCGGCCGCACCCAGGAAATCCAGCGCCTCATCGGCCGGTCCCTGCGCGCCGTTGTCGATATGAAAACACTGGGCGAACGCCAGATCATTCTTGATTGCGATGTCATCCAGGCCGACGGCGGCACCCGAACCGCCGCGATCACCGGGGCCTGGGTCGCACTGTCGCGTGCCTGCAATTGGCTCGTTGAGGAGGGCGTTTTGAGTGAAAGCCCGGTTCACGGCCAAATCGCTGCCGTGTCCTGCGGCATGGTCGACGGCCAGGCCCGCCTTGATCTGGAATATGAAGAAGATCGCCGCGCCGAGACCGATGCCAATTTCGTACTGACAGATGCAGGCGGCGTTGTTGAAATTCAGGCGACGGCTGAAGACAAGCCCATGCCGGCGGCGTCATTTGATGATTTGTTCGCGCTCGCGCGCAAAGGCATCGCAGAGCTTTGTGACATTCAGAAAAACGCAGTATAAAGAAAAGGAAGGCGGCGGGAGCGCGCTGGGGGGCTGAAAACGGCCCGTCCGGCTCTCACACTTGGGAAGGGGCTAGGACCAAACAGGCCCGCCCCCGCCGCCTTTCAAGCAACCACAACATTGTCGCGGTGCTTTTCCGGTCAAACTCAGGCCCGGGGGATTTGGGGATTGTCCCGGGCCCACATCTAGTCTTCGTCGCCCGAATCGTCCTCGCTCTCATCAAAGGAGAGCAAATCGCCGGGCTGGCATTTCAGTTCGCGGCACAGGGCTTCCAGTGTAGAAAACCGCACCGCCTTGGCTTTGCCGGTTTTCAGGATGGACAGGTTTGCCATCGTGATTCCGACGCGGTCGCAAAGCTCTGTCAGCGACATTCGTCGCTCCAGAAGCATCCGATCGAGGGTGACGCGAATAGCCATCTTTCGCGCCTCCTAAATTGTCAGCTTTTGTTCCTGGCGCATTCGCGCACCTTCCCGGAACACTTCGGATAAAACGAGCAGGGCGACCACAGCGAACCAGGCGCCCAGATTGATATTGTACTCCACACTGACTTCGGTCCCATTGGCAGTTGGGTGCCCGAACAGGGTCAACGAAAAGGCCACCATGGCCTGGGCGATATAGCGCACCGCCTGATACACCGCGATCGCTATGGCGATGACCCGCAAATGCCCGGCATTTTCCGGAACGAAGGGGTCGCCGGCGAGCAGCGTCGCAAACATGCGCCTCAAGCGGTCGACCAGCACCAACAGGGTGACGATCTCGGCTACAAAGAGCGGAAAGGAGAGGATTTTGACGGAATCCAGTCTTTCTAGGACGGATGCGAGGGGTGTCGCACCAAAAAACTGCAGGATGAAGACAATTACAACGAGCGCCATGGCTGCTGAACCGACGACCAGAGCCGCCCACAGCAAATACCAGATCACATCGAGCGCCCGTTTCAGAACACCGACGAGCGTCACTCGCCTTTTCTGCGTCATTCCCCACCCTTTCCGGCGCTTTTGCAGAGCCGTCGGCAAGATCACACGGGGTGATCATGCCGACGGTCGCAAAAGTCGCACCGTCACGCGATCGTCGGGGCGATCGCGTAGACAACGCCGGCGCCAACTGACAGCAGCAAAATCGCGTTCACCGCGAATGCCGCAACCATGCGCACTGTTGAATCAAAGGACCTGACCATTTTAAATTCTCCGTTCGTTAAAGTTCGACCAAACCGTTTTCGTTTGTTACCCAGACGATCATTTCCGCCGCCTGTGTATTTATCGATAAACATAAAAAAACAGACTTGCAAGCAAAAAATATCGTTTTTCGATATTAATTTTTCGAAATGCGATAAATAATTGGGAGAAAACATCTCGTGACAGGCGAAAAAACATGGGTGCTTGCGACCCATAACACCGGTAAAATCAAAGAGATAACGCAATTGCTTGCGTCTTTCGGAGTCAAAATTCAGGGCGCTGCAGAAAAAGGTTTGCCTGAACCCGATGAAACGGAGCCGACATTTGCCGGTAATGCAGCACTGAAAGCGCGCGCTGCCATGCAGGCGACAGGTCTGCCCGCCCTGGCCGATGATTCCGGACTAATCGTCACGGCGCTTGAGGACCGGCCTGGCATACACTCGGCACGCTGGGCGGGTGAGCCGCGAGACTTTGACCGGGCCATGGCACGCGTGCATGAGGAATGGCTCAAAACCGGCAAAACAGACCGGGGCGCCGCTTTTGTCTGCACACTGGCGCTCGCGCGGCCTGATGGGTCAATCTCCTTCCATGAAGGCCGGGTCGACGGGCAGTTTGTCTGGCCGCCCCGCGGAGAGGGCGGTTTTGGTTATGATCCGATTTTTGTGCCCGAGGGCGAAACACGGACATTTGGCGAGATGACATCAGACGAGAAAAAAGCGCACAGCCATCGCGCGCGCGCTTTTGATCGCCTTGTCGCCAGTGAATTTTCAACATGACACCGGCGCTCGGCCTTTATGTCCACTGGCCCTATTGCGCGCGCATCTGCCCGTATTGTGATTTCAATGTGTATCGCGCACGCGGCGATGACGAAGCGCTGGTCGATGCGATTTGTTCGGACCTGGCGGCGTGGCGTGAGATGACCGGCCCGCGCACGCTGCACTCCGTGCACTTTGGTGGCGGCACGCCTTCCTTGCTCTCGCCCACACATATGGCGCGGTTGATTGAAACGGCAGAGCGCCTGTGGGGTTTTGAGACCGATATCGAGATCGGGCTGGAGGGCAATCCCAACGATCATGCGCGGTTTGCGGGACTGGCGGACGCCGGGATCAAGCGCATGTCACTGGGTGTTCAGAGCTTTAACGATACCGCCCTGAAAGGCTTGGGGCGTGACCATGATGGCGATACGGCGCGCCACGCCATTGACGCAGCGCAGGCCGCGTTCGCGCGCGTCTCGTTCGACATGATTTATGCACTGGAGGGTCAGAGCCTGATGGATTGGCGCGCCGATCTTGAAGCGGCGCTAAGCTTTGAAACCGGACATCTCTCACTCTATCAGCTGACCATTGAACCGGGGACCGCGTTTGAGCGCCGTGTCATGCGCGGCGATTTGGCCGTGCCGGACAGCGATTTGGGTGCAGACCTTTATGAATTGACGCAAGAACTATGCGCGCAGGCAGGGCTCACCGCCTATGAAGTGTTCAATCATGCCCGCACGCCTGAGGATCGATCCCGCCACAACCGGCTATACTGGCGCGGTGAAGACTGGATCGGCGTGGGTCCCGGCGCGCATGGGCGTCTGGGCGCGTTTTCTCATGGCAATCGCCTCGCGACAGAAGCTGTGCGCAGACCGGCAGAATATATCGCGCAGATAAAGGCGTCCGGCCGGGGCTATATTGAGGACACATATCTGACCGCGCGCGAAGAAGCTGTTGAGCGCGTACTGATGGGTTTGCGTGTCGTTGAAGGCCTTGACCGAAACCGGCTTCGTTCTGCAACCGGGTTGGACATCAATCCGGACACGGCGCGAGCCCATGCTGACGTAGGCCTGCTTGAGTTTGATAATGCCCGTGTCGCGCTAACGACAGAGGGACGATTATTTGCCGACCGGATTGCATCGGACCTCACGCCTGACTGATTGTGTGCCTTGACTATAAACCTTCAAGGTCAAAGCTGCGCGGTGCCGGGTCGATGGTCCGAAATCCACTGGGATGGACTTCATAAATCGCGAGACCACGCTGAATGCGGCCATCCGAGGCAAAACGGAACAGGCCATCTGCGCCCAGATAGCCGTCCGGACTTTCAACCGCGCGCTGTGAAAAACCATCCCGGCCACTGGCCAGGTGCAGGGTTAGCAGTACGGCGTCATAGGCATGACTGGCAATCCGCGAGGGTTCGTCGCCATAGGCCGTGACAAAGGCCTGTGAAAACTGATCGCGCGCTTCCTGGTCGGGCCCGGCAAACCATCCGCCTCGCAAGGCCGGTTCGCGAACTGTTTCCGGATCATTCCACAGCCCCGTGCCGAGAAATTTCACGATCAGCGGATCAACATCATGATAGGGCAGCAAGGGGGCCAGCATGCGCAGGCGTACCCCGCCCTCTGGCAAAATCACCGCCTGGAAAGGCGAGCCTTCCGAGGCCGTCCAGTCATTGCGTTCCTGAAGCTCAAAGGCGTCCATGGCGTCCACGCTTTCGACACCCAGGCGCGCCAATCGTGCGGCCGCACTGGTCATGGCCTCGACGCCGCCAGTATAGCTTTCCTCGGCTACAAGGCTTCCACCGGTCATGCGTGCATTATTGCTTAACGCCTCTGAGACAGAGCGACCGTAACGCCCGGTCGGACCCAAATAGGCAAATCGCGAGACGCCCCGTCGACTGGCAAACTCGGCTACGCGCGCGACCTCCAATTCAGGCGGGAAACTCAACAAATAGACGCCATTGCCTGCGGCATTGGCATCCGTCGAGAAAGCGACGACCGGGACATCATAGGGTCGCGCTGCGTCACCGGCTGCGCGGGCGGCAGCGCCAAACAAGGGCCCCAGAATTATGTCAGCACCATCACGAATCGCCGCTTCAGTGGCTTGTCGCGCCCCGGCGGCAGTTCCGCCCGTATCCTTCGGGATCAGGATCAGACCGGCATTGCCATGTTCAAAAAGCGCCAGCTGTGCCGCGTTCAGCAAATTGATCGCCTCGGCGCGCGCCCCGGCATTGTCCGATGAGAAGGGCAGAAGAAGGGCGGCGCGTGTGATGTCGCGGCCATCCATATGGGGCGGGGTTAATCCGCTGTGTCGTGCGGGTTCCGGCTCCGGGTCTTCGGGCAGTGGCTCGTCTATGACGGGTGGTGGAAGTGGAGGCGGGACAACGATGGGTCCGGGCCGGTCAGGTGGCGGCGTTGTCGAGCACGCCGCGATGGCCAGAACACCAATCAGAAGCAGGGATTTGGGCAAAACTGAAAAGCCGCGTAAGGATATTGATCGAAACATGAGTGAACCGCCTGAAACCATGCCAATAGCTATGGATGAGAAAACTACCCGCCCAATGCCGGGCTCGCAACCGGTTGAAGCGGGATTGCATCTGGTTGCAACGCCGATTGGCAATTTACGCGATATTACACTGCGCGCTCTGGATGTGCTACGGGCGGCGGATCGCATCTATGCCGAAGATACGCGTGTCGCCCGAAAACTGCTGGACGCCTATGGCGTGTCGACGCGCGCCACGGCCTGCCACGACCACAATGAAGACCGGATGTGCAAGGCCATCCTGAACGCGCTGGAGGCCGGAGAATGTATCGCACTGATTTCTGATGCAGGGACGCCGCTGATCTCAGATCCGGGCTACAAGATTGCACGCGACGCCATCGCAGCGGGGCATCGTGTGCGCGCCTTGCCCGGTGCCAGCGCGCCGATCGCCGCCCTGACCGTGTCAGGACTGCCCAGCGACACGTTTTTGTTTGATGGGTTTCCACCCTCGAAATCCGGCGCGCGACAGCGCCGGTTCGGCAAACTCGCAAATGTGCCCGGGACACTGATCTTTTTTGAATCGGCCCAACGCCTCGCGGCCAGTCTCGCGGACATGGCGGCCCAGTTTGGGCCGCGCCCAGCGGTCGTGGCGCGCGAATTGACCAAGAAATTTGAAGAGGTCAGGCATGGCGACCTGGACGGCCTGGCGCGTCATTATGAAGAAGCTGGACCGCCGCGCGGCGAAATCGTCATTCTCGTTGCCGCCCCGGATGCAGGCGCTCACGATTGGTCAGATGATGAGGTGGATGCTGCGCTTCGCGACGCGCTTGAGACGTTGAAGGTCAAGAATGCGGCGGCCTCCGTGGCGGAAATGTCGGGATGGAGCAAGCGCGATCTATATGCCCGTGCCCTCCGGCTCAAAGGGGGTGATGGTTAAGTGGCGCGTAATCGCAAAGCCGCGGAAACGCGTGGCCGCCGCGCCGAAAATTTCGCTGCCCTGTGGCTGATGGCCAAGGGGTATCAGATTCTGGAGCGGCGATGTCGGACACCCCATGGTGAAATTGATCTCGTGGCGCGCCGTGGATCTGTGCTGGCCTTTATCGAGGTCAAGGCGCGGGCGCGTCTGGATGCTGCGCTCGACGCGCTTACAGCCCGCCAACGGGCACGGTTGATTCGGGCGGGCGCCATCTACCGGGCCAAAAACAACAAGCTTGCCCGACTTCAGCCGCGATTTGATCTCATCTTGATGGTGCCCGGTCGCTGGCCCGATCACAGGCGCGGGGCGTGGCAGGCCGAAGGGCGCGATGCCATGTCTCTAAACTGATCAGTCACAATCAGGCGCGAGACTGACGCCAAACTGATTCGCCGTTTTGCCGACAAAGAAGGACTATCCCATGATTTTTCGCTCCGCTCTGATGGCGACCAGCCTGCTTGTTCTTTCGGGTTGTGCGGCGGTTCAACCCGAGCGCTCCTTCGGGCGCGGCCTGGACGATACGAGCGCATCCCTGTCGATCAAATCCGCCATGCTCCGCGCAGAGGGCTATGTGTTGCAGGGCATCGATGTTGAAGTGACCGAAGGCATTGCCTTGCTGACCGGGACGGCACCGCGCGAGGACGACCGTTTGATGGCCGAATGTCTGGCCTGGTCGGCGCTCGCGGTGAGGGCGGTACAAAATGAAGTCTCGGTTTCGGCATCGCCCGAATTCCAGGACCGGTCGCGCGATGCCTGGATTTCGCAGCGCGTCAGCTCCCGCCTGTTGCGCGATGTGTCGGTGCGCAGCGTGAATTATAATGTCGAAACCCATGCCGGGACCGTCTATCTGCTCGGTGTTGCGCGAACGCGTGGCGAGCTTGAGCGGGCGGCCGCACAGGCCGCTCTGGTTGATGGCGTCGTTGAAGTGATTACCTATGTTCGCGTCGTTGGCGAGACGCGCGAGACAATCGCACGCGGTGAACGCCAGGCATCGGCGTGTGGCGGCGATGCGGTTCCGGCCATGGAGCGCGGCGATGAATTGCTGGGGGCACCCGATATGGCCGCGCCCGAAGAGGTGAGAACCGCGCCGGTACGCCCGATCGACGGTTAAGCGCAGCCAGGGCCAATAAGGACAAGATCTGATGAATTTACGTGTCGCCGTTCAGATGGACCCGATCCAATCCATTGATATCAAGGGCGATACCAGCTTTGCCCTGATCGAGGCCGCCCAGGCGCGCGGGGCAAAACTGTGGACCTACCAACCTCATCATTTGTCCTGGGATCAGGGCCGCATCACGGCGCGAGCGCGCCCCGTCACGGTCCGGCGCGAGGTCGGAAACCACGCCGAACAGGGCGATGCTGAAACACTGGACCTGGCCGAGGATGTGGACGTCATCCTGATGCGTCAGGATCCGCCCTTTGACATGAGCTATATCACCGCGGCCCATATTCTCGAGGAACTCAAAGGCCGCACGCTGGTACTCAATGATCCCGAATGGGTGCGCTCCAGCCCGGAAAAGCTTCTGCCCCTGAAATTTCCCGAATTGATGCCACCGACCCTGATTTCGCGCGATTTGACGGCGATCAAGGGCTTTCGCGCACAGCACAAGGACATCATCCTCAAACCCCTCTATGGCAATGGCGGGGCGGGCGTGTTTCGGGTCAAGGCTGATGACAGCAATTTCTCATCGCTGACAGAAATGTTCTTTGCCTCCAATCGCGAACCGATCATCGCACAAGCCTTTCTGCCCGATGTCGCTGAAGGCGACCGCCGGGTCATTCTGGTGGATGGCGACGGTGTGGGTGTGATCAACCGCAGGCCACAACCGGGCGAAACCCGGTCCAACATGCATGTGGGCGGCGCGGCAGAGCCCGCAGAGTTGAGCGATATTGATCGTCATATCTGCAAGCGTATCGGCCCGCTCCTGAAAGAGCGCGGTCTTGTTTTTGTCGGCATTGACGTGATTGGTGACCGGTTGACCGAGATTAATGTGACCTCACCCACCGGCATTCAGGAGCTGAAACGCTTTTCCGGCATCGATGCCGCCGCGCTCTTCTGGGATGCGGTAAGCCGACGCCTGCAGTCTGGATGACTTCGCTCTTGGGTTGACTCACCCTGCTTCTTTGTTCTTATATTGTTCCTGTTTTGATCTGCTGCTTTCCTAGCCTGTGGAAAACCATCTTGAATCCATAAGGTTAGGGCGTTTTTTGGGCATAATATAAGGGCTGGGCCATGACCGCACATACGATGACCGTCGCATTTGAAGGCGCTCATGCGCGGCGGGTCGATGTTCAGGTACAGGTTGCGGGTGGCACACCCTTCTTTTCGGTTGTCGGCCTCGCTGACAAGGCCGTCGCGGAAAGCCGGGACCGGGTTCGCGCCGCCTTCGCGGCCATCGGCCTGTCACTGCCGCCCGAACGTGTCATCGTCAATCTGGCACCTGCCGATCTACCCAAGGAAGGCGCGCATTTTGATCTACCCATTGCCATTGGCCTGATGGCGGCCATGGGTGTGATCCCGCCCGATGCGGCGGCTGATCATTTTGCCATTGGCGAATTGGGCCTTGACGGATCTCTCGCGCCAACGCCTGGCGCACTGCCCGCTGCCATGGCCGCCCATGAGGCTGGAGCCGGCTTTATCTGTCCGGCGTCCAGTGGTTCCGAGGCGGCGTGGGCGGGCGGCGATTTATCCATTCTCGCCCCGCAATCACTCATTCAACTGGTCAATCATTTTAAAGGAACGCAATTGCTATCCCGGCCCGCGCCGGGCGATTTGATGGACGCGCAACTCGATGTCGATTTGCGCGATGTCAAAGGACAGGAAAGCGCCAAGCGGGCCCTCGAAATCGCTGCGGCGGGTGGCCATAATTTATTGATGACGGGACCGCCGGGCTCAGGAAAATCCATGATGGCACAGCGCCTTCCCGGCCTGTTGCCGCCCCTGGCAGCGCAGGAATTGCTCGAAGTCTCGATGATCCAGTCGGTCGCAGGTTTGCTGGAACGCGGCCGATTGACACGCTCTCGGCCCTTTCGCGCGCCGCATCATTCTGCATCCATGGCCGCCATGGTTGGCGGCGGTCAAAAGGCCAAGCCCGGCGAGGCCTCTTTGGCGCATCGCGGGGTTTTGTTTCTCGACGAACTCCCGGAATTCCATCCCCAGGTGCTCGACAGTTTGCGCCAACCTCTGGAAACCGGTGAAATCGTGGTCGCGCGCGCCAACGCCCATATTACCTATCCGGCCCGCTTTCAGCTCATTGCGGCGATGAATCCCTGCCGTTGTGGCTGGGCCGGGGCCAATGGCGAAGCCTGCAAGCGCGGCCCGCGCTGCGCCGCCGATTATCAGGCGCGCGTCTCCGGCCCCATGATGGACCGGATCGACCTGCATGTGGATGTGCCACCCGTTACACCGGCAGATCTGGCCTTGCCATCGCCCGTTGAAGGAACGGCTGAGGCCGCCGCACGCGTCGCCAGGGCGCGCGAGGCCCAAAATGAGCGCGGCCGCCTGAATGCCCAATTGAGTGTGGAATTTCTGGACCATGTGGCTGAACCCGATTCCGGCGGCCGGGCCCTTATCAATCAGGCTGCCGAAGCCATGGGGCTGACGGCGCGCGGTTATCACCGTGTCCTTCGTGCGGCCCGCACGATTGCTGATCTGGACGCGTCCGATGCCGTCCGGCGTGTCCATATCGCCGAGGCCTTGTCACTCAGGCGTGCGGCAGAGGGCGCAAAAGGCGGTCAAATCGCCGCAAAATCATCGCGTTTGAAAGCGCTTCCTTAACCCGTCCGGGCCTAGACTGGTCCGCAAGATGAGTGATCCAAAGACACCCGATCTGCCGCGCGATGATGCGGCCCTGGCTCTGGCCGCGCTCGATGGCGCAGGCGAGATGGTGTTGATGCGCGCTGCCGACGGCCAGGTGACACTGGTCAATCATGCCTTTCTGGCGGCTTTCGGCGGCACGCGATCCGACTGGATTGGTCGCTGGTTTGCCGTGGCGCCCGCGGGCCCCGCAGGCGGGGGCAGCCGGCGCTATGATGCGCTGATGCGTACGCGGTCGGGTATGCGCTGGGTCGAGTGGGATGAGCGCCCGGCCGCGGATGGCGGGTCGGTGGCTACGGGCCGCGACATCAGCCATCGCCATGCCGCCGATGAGGAGCGCAAGGATGAAGAAAACGCCAAGGCGCATTTCTTTGCGGCCATTACCCATGAATTGCGTACGCCGCTGGCCGGAGCGATGGGCATGGCGCGTCTTTTGACAACAACGCCGCTGCGCAGTGACCAGCGTGAATATGTTCGCGCGATCGAAGAAACCTCGGGTCATGCACTCGAACTGATTGATGAAATTCTCGATCTTTCACGCATTGAGGCCGGCAAGCTGGAACTGCGCCCCGAGCCGGTTCGAATAGAAACACTTGCGCGCGATGTCACCGAATTATTGGGGCCTCGTGCGGAAGCCAAAGACATGGCGCTCGCGGCAGTTCTCAACGCCAGTACGCCCGAAGAAATTCTCGCCGACTCTGCGCGTATCAAACAGATATTGTTCAACCTTGTCGGCAATGCTGTGAAATACACGCGGAATGGCGGTGTCCAGCTGGAGTTCGCCGGTGACACGGACAGCGACGGGCGCAGCCGTCTGGTTGTGACCGTTCGCGATACCGGCCCCGGCATTAGCGAAGCCGATCAGGCCACGCTATTTGACCAGTTTGAACGCGGCGCCGCTGAGCGCGATGGACGCGAAGAGGGCGCAGGTTTGGGTCTCGCCATGGTCAAGCGCCTGGTCGAGGCGATGCAGGGCGAAATCGGTATCGAAAGCCGGTTGGGCGAAGGCAGCGTGTTCTGGGTTTCCCTGCCCCTGCCTGTACGGTCCGGACCCACATCGAAAAAACCGCTCTCCGGAGAGACGATTTTTGTTGCCGCAGACAATGCGATCCTGCGTGCTGCGCTGACCGATCAGGCGCGTGCACTGGGTGCGGAGGCCCGGGAAATCTCCGATCCCAATCGGTTGTCCATGGCTGCGGGGGCAACCCTCCTGATCGACCGCGACTGGGCGGGTCGTGTTCGCGAAGCGCGTGCCGAGCGCGCCCTGATACTGGTCGATGCGGCGAGCAAGGATCAGGTCAAAAACACACCGCCAGCCGGGATTAATGGCTGGCTGGTTACGCCGGTGCGCCGGTCCAGTCTCGCCCGGTTTGCCCGCAGCGGCGCGGTCCATCATGACGGCATGATGGCAGAACCCTCGCAAGGATGGCCGTTGTCGGGGATGAAAATATTGGTGGCCGAGGACGATCCGGTCAACGCACTGATCGCTGAAAAGACGCTGCAAA
>CAXBKM010000024.1:0-12719 GCA_963976265.1 uncultured Maricaulaceae bacterium | reverse complement strand
TACCATTGAGAAAGGCATCCGTTGATGCAATCGCAAAGACATAGAGCCCGCTGGGTTCGGGGCGCTCGACGAAGCTTGCCGGAAGGGTGAGGTTGAACTCGACCCAGATCGTTCGCCCCTGTGGATTGATATCAATCGCCTCAACAGAAACGCAATTGGGTCCGGAAAAATCGGGCGGTGTTGCCTCTCCCTGTATGGCCGTACAGACGCGCGCCCCGGTCTGTGAAACGGGATGAAAGGACTGCGCGTGCGCGCTCGCGCCGGTGAGGATTGCCGCGAGCAAAATGGCGAGACTGGAAAGACAACGAACCATGAGCGGCAATCTAGAACCATTCACCGGCCGCGTCCTGCCGTTGACCGGTAATTCCGCACCGCCTGTCGATTGGCGCATGCATCGCTGTCGCAGCCGGACAAGGCTTGGGGCTCATTCATGGTTGATCGGAGTTCCACATGTTCAGAATATTGTTTGCCAGCCTCGCCGCCTTGGCCGTGGCATCGCCCGGCCTGGCGCAGTCCACGGCGCATGACGGCGAAACCGCCATCGTGTTCGAGGCACAATCGGGCGAGAGTGTTTCAGCGTTTCAGGGCAGTTTTCAGGTGCCCGAATACCGCGCTGATCCGGATAGCCGGATGATCACGCTGGGCTATATCCGTTTCCCCGCGACGACGCCGACACCTGGCTCTCCCATCGTCTATCTGGCTGGTGGGCCGGGTGGTTCGGGCACGGGAACGGCAGAGCACCGCCGTTTCCCACTCTTCATGGCAATGCGTCAGCATGGCGATGTGATCGCTTTTGACCAGCGTGGAACCGGATTGTCGCAAACAGCACCGCGATGTCAGTCAGATGTGCGTATTCCCGATGACGTTGCCTATAGCGATGCCGAAATTGCGACAGCCTATCGCCAGATGGCGATGGAATGCCGGGTATTTTGGGGAGCATCGGGCGCTGATGTGCGCGGATACACAACGGCGGAAAGTGTTTCTGACCTGCAATCGCTCAAAGATCATCTGGACGCGGATCAGATTAGCCTGTGGAGTATTTCCTATGGCAGCCATTTGGCCATGGCGGCCATCAATGCGATGGACGGCGATCTCGACCGGGTGATTATGGCCAGCGCGGAAGGGCTCGACCAGACCGTTAAACTACCGGCGCGTACTGACGCCTATTTTGCGCGGGTTCAGGCGGCTGTGGACACGCAGCCCGAGGCCGCGGCCCTGTATCCGGATGTGGCGGGCCTGATGCGACGCGTTCACGCGGGTCTCGAGCAAATGCCCGTTCGCATCGACATTCCGCAGGCCGACGGCAGCACGATGCCCTTCCTCCTGCAGCGCAGATCGGTTCAGCAGTTTTCCTCCATGATGATTGCCGATCCGACCTATCTCGGACTGTTGCTGGCAATGTATGCGAGTATCGATGCGCAGGATTATGGTTTGACGACCGTCTTGCTACAGCGCTTCCACACCGCCAACGAGACCCTGTCATCGGGCATGATGTCGCTGGCGATGGACATGGCATCGGGAATTACGGCCGAACGCCTGGCGCTCTTTGAAGCCCAGGCCGAAAATTCGCTGATCGGCGGATATCTCAATTTTCCCATGCCGCAATTGCTGGGTGTCTGGGACGATATTGATCTGGGTGATGATTTCCGGGCAGGCCCGACGGGTGAAACACCGGTGCTTCTTCTGACCGGTACGCTGGACGGACGGACCTATCCCGAAGCCCATCTTGAGGCGGTGGCCGGCTTGTCGAATGTCACGCACGTCACTGTTCGCAATGCCGGACATAATCTGTTTATGGTCAGTGACGCTGTGCACGAAGCCATGCATCAATTCATGCGCGCAGAGCCGGTCACAACAGATGATATCATCATCGACCTGCCTGATTTCTCCACCCACCCCTTCGCGCAATAAGGCCTGCCGACTTCCCCCTGGATGGGAACACGTTATGGTGGGCCATCCAGGGGAGGAAATCATGATCCGGATCATCACTATTCTGGCCGCTCTGGCTTTGGCCGCGCCCGTTTTTGCGCAGGATTTCGACGACACGATTTATTATCGCGTCTCGGGCGTTGCGCAGGATGACAGCCTGAATGTCCGAATATTGCCGGATCCGACATCGGAAATCCTCGGCCAGCTGGCGCATGATGCCGGGCCGGTCGAAGTCGTCATGGCGCGTGATGGCTGGGCCCATGTGACGATTGAGGATCAGGCCGGATGGGTCTCGATGCGTTTTCTGGAACGTGTCGAGGTCGGGCGGCATAATGCGTCGGGCCTGCCCGTGGGCCTGCAATGCGGCGGGACGGAACCGTTCTGGCACCTCAGCATCACTGATGATGCGGTGGCGTTTTCTGCCCTGGGCGCCATGCCCGAAGACCAATCCTTTGGTATCGAACATGTCGCCCGTGCGCATTCGATCGGATTTCCGGCCTGGTTTGATCTCTCCGATGGAGCATCAGCCTGGTTTGAACCGCGCATGTGCTCAGACGGTATGAGCGAGATTGCGCATGGATGGACGGCGCATATCGTCATTGAGGCCGAGGCGGGGCCCTACCTCTATTCGGGATGCTGCCGCCGACCGATGGACTGAATTGGAAACAGGAGACAGAAAATGGCCTATGTCGATGGGTTCGTGATCGCCGTACCGACGGCCAACAAGGACGCCTATAAGAAAGTCGCAGAGCTTTGTGCGCCGGTCTTCAAGGACCATGGGGCGCTGTCGGTTACCGAATGCTGGGGTGATGATGTGCCAGAGGGCAAGATCACGTCCTTTCATAGCGCCGTTCAGCGAAAGCCTGACGAAACAATTGTCTTTTCCTGGATTGTCTGGCCCTCAAAGGAGGTGCGTGATGCGGGAAATAAAAAGGCGATGGAAGACGAGCGCATGGCGGCGCTCGATCCGAAAAACATGCCGTTTGACGGGATGCGGATGATTTTCGGTGGCTTTAAGACCATCGTTGAAGCCTAGGGATTGGTCGGGCGGCTGAAAAAACTTTCTGCATGCTGCATCCAAAGATCCTTGCGGTGACAACTATCCCATGACACCGCCGATGGAGGCGGCTTATTTGATCTGGAAGGGATATTTCCATGGAAGACCTGTTTCGTTCGTACTGGTGGCTTTTGTTTCCACTTGGCTTTTTCGTAGCCCAGGCATGGTCCAGCTTCATGAGCTACAAGCGTGACAAGGCCAGAATTGACCTGCTGAAAAGCTATGCAGCGTCTGGAAAGGAACCTCCGGCGGATTTGATCGCCGGCCTCCATAGTCGTGGTAACGGACCTGAATGGTCAGAACTTGATCCGCATGGATCCGGTCAACATGGCACGGGCGGCGGCAGCACGGCCTTTCTCGTCATCCTGTTTGCCGGGCTGTCGACGGTCTTTGGCCTCACTGGTTATCTCGGCGTGTTTGGCGTTGGCGTGGAGCTCTACTTCGTATCGGCCGTACTGGGTGTCCTGGCTCTGGCCTTTCTGGTCAGTGGCATGTTTGGCGGTCGCCGGGGTCGCTGATGTCTGGCGGCGCGCCGGACGCCGCTCTCGTTCGTTCCGCACAGGGCGGCTCAGACGCGGCGTTCGGTATTCTGGTTAATCGCCACCAGCAGGCGTTGCGTGGATTTCTGCGCCGCGTTTGCCGCAATTGGGCAATGGCCGACGACATCGCTCAGGACGTCTTTATCGCGGCCTGGTCAAAGCTGGACCAGCTTCAAGATCCCGACGCATTCCGCAGCTGGATCACCGGCATGGCATGGCGACGCGCGGCAGAAATTGGGCGTTCGGCCGGACGTCGCAGGGCCCGCGAAGCCAGCTGGGTCGAGGCGCAAGACAATGGTGCGCCTGACGGAATCAGCGCTGAAGACAATATGGCGCTGTCCGATGCGATGGCTGAACTGACGCCCGATCAGCGCGCCTGCGTGGCACTGTGCCTGGCCGGATCCTGGTCACACGGCGAAGCGGCGAAAACATTGGGTATTCCCGTCGGGACGGTAAAGTCGCATATTGCCAGAGGTCGTGCCCGGCTTCTGGAAGCCCTTGGAGGTGACAATGACGCCTGAAGATACACTCAACGCCTTCTTCGCAAGCGAGGATGCGCCCGCGCATGATGTTGAATTTTCTCTCGCTGTGACCGAGGGCATTGCAAAACAACGCCTCTATCAAACGCTTACACGCCGCGCAGCTTTTGCCGTTGCGCTGGGCGCGGTGGCTTGGGCGATTTCGCCTGCGCTGGGCAATCTGGGCGGGCTCTTGTCCTCGCCGATCGTCTTGATCACCGCAATTGTCGCTGGCATCGGCGCTTTGACACCAAAAATCATGGACCGGATTCCGGTTTTGCGGGCGACTCGGTCATAATGGCCGTTGCGACCTAGTCATCGCGGGCGAGGGGGCCACACATGACACTATTGATTGTTGGTTTGGCATTATTTCTGGGGATTCATTCGGTGCGCATGGTGCCGGGGCTGCGCCCGCTATTCGTCAGCGCGATTGGCGCAGGCGGTTACAAATTGCTCTACACACTGCTTTCGGTAATTGGCCTGGCTCTGATCATTTACGGGAAAATCCAGGCGCACCCGACCGAAATACTCTGGTACCCGCCTGAATGGAGCCGCACGCTGGCCTTCGTGGCCATTCCATTGGGCCTTGTTTTGATCATTGCCGCACAGACGCCCAGCCATATCCGTAAATTCCTGCGCCATCCAATGCTCATCGGCGTTATATTGTGGTCCGGCGCGCATCTGGCAGCGAATGGTGAGAAGGCGGCTATTATTCTCTTTGGCAGTTTTTTCGTCTGGTCGATCCTGGCGACGCTTTCGGCCTTTATGCGCGGCGGACATCCCGATGCACCGCGCGGTTGGGGCGGTGATGTGACGGCGCTTGTCATTGGCGCATTGCTCGCAGCGGCCTTTGCCCGCTTTCACATTCATCTGTTTGGCGTGGGTGTCATCGGCTGATGCATCCAAACCAGACATTACGTGCATCTAAGGGTTCGAAGGCGGCCATGGTCGTGCCGCCCGCAAGGAACTGAAAGGAATATAATCATGGGTCCTGAAATTTTTGCACCCTTTACGGTGTTTGGCTCGGTCGTTTTGATCGTCTGGGTCATCGTGTCCAACCGGACGCGTCGCAACAAGGAAATTCTCGAGACGGTCAGGTCCGCGATTCAGGCGGGACAGGAACTGAGCCCTGAAACCATTCGCGCCCTTGGTGTCGAGCGCAAGAAAAAGGGCGGTGATATTCGCTGGGGTATTATCCTCGTGTCCATTGCACTGGCCTTCATTACGCTCGGCTTCACGATTTCATCCGTTGAAAGCGGCGGTGATGCAGACGAAGCGCGGGTCATCATGAGCGGTATTGCTGCCTTCCCGGGTTTTGTCGGTCTGGCTCTGATCGCCATGGGCACGCTGATGCGTGACAAGTCCAAAGACGACGACGCGTAAGACGTCGATTTAGGGGATTGGTTCCATGCAGGCGTCGGACGAAGAATTGGTCGCATTGGTTGTCGCCACACAAGACAACAATGCGTTCGGAGAACTCGTCCGGCGCCATCAGGGACTGATCAGGGGCATGATGGCGCGTATGAGCCGGAACCGTGCCCTGGCAGAAGATCTCGCTCAGGACGCCTTTATCCGGGCCTTTCAGAAGATTGGCAGCTTTTCCGGAACCGGTTCGTTCAAGTCCTGGTTATGCAAGATCGCCTATAATGAATTTTTGATGGCGGCGCGAAAGCGCAAGGCAACAGACAAGGCGATGGAAAAGTTCAGGGGCGAAGTTGATGACACCGAAATGCCCCGCGATATGGGCAATGTCGTTGATCTCGATCGGGCCCTGGCAACGCTGAAAGACGATGAAAGAACGGCTGTGGTCTTGTGTTACTCCTGCGGCATGTCGCATTCTGAAGCGGCGGAAGCGACAGGGATGCCTCTGGGAACGGTCAAATCACACGTCAATCGAGGACGTGAAAAACTGAAAGCCTTTTTCGAAACCGCGGAGGCGGTCGCGTGATGACAATGAATGATGCCTTTGATGAGAGATTGCGTGCAGCCTTCCAGGCGGCACAGCCCGGCGAGGATCAGGCTGACGCCTTTGTCAAAAAGGTCAAAGCCAAGATGTCGTCGCCGATGAAGAAACGCGTTGTGATCCTGGGCGGTGCGGGTTCGACGGGATCGGCAATTGCTGGCACCCAACTGGAAAGCATCTTCAATGCGGTTCAGTTGCCGACCGAGGGATGGATGGCGTCAATTGCCACATTTGCATCGCCAGAAGTCATGGCGACCAGTGTTCTGGCCCTGATGATAGGCGGTTTTGCCTTTATCCTGCCCAAGCGTATCTGACGCGCCTTTCGCAGATGCAGCATCTGGGCTAGTCTCGCCGCTTCCATGTCAAAAGGGAGCGGCGTTTTCATGTCCGCACAAAAACCGATTAAACGCGTCAGCGTTCCTGATGTCCGCAATCGCAAGGGCGGAGAGCCTCTTGTCTGTCTGACTGCTTACGACGCGCCGATGGCGCGCCTGCTTGATCCGCATTGCGATGTGCTTCTGGTTGGCGACTCGCTGGGCATGGTCGTGCACGGCATGGACACGACGATTGGTGTCACGCTCGACATGATGACCCTGCATGGCAAGGCCGTGATGCGCACCGCCAAACAGGCGCTTGTGGTCATTGACCTGCCCTTTGGCAGCTATGAATCCTCGCCCCAACAAGCCTTTGACAGCGCATCGCGCGCACTGGCTGAAACCGGCGCGCAGGCCGTCAAAATCGAGAGCGGCGTTTATTCTGGCGAGACGATCCGATTTCTGGTCGAACGCGGCGTGCCGGTCATGGGTCATGTGGGCTTGCGCCCGCAGGCCGCCCTCAATGAAGGTGGATTTAAAGCCAAGGGCCGCTCGAAAGGCGAGCGGGATATTGCCCTGGCCGAGGCTCGCGCCGCCGATGAGGCAGGGGCTTTTGCCATCGTGATTGAAGGTGTCGCGGAAGATTTGGCACGTGAAATTACTGAAGCGGTGTCGGTTCCAACTATCGGAATAGGGGCGTCTGCGGCTTGTGATGGTCAGATATTGGTGACCCAGGACATGCTCGGCCTGTTCGACTGGACGCCCAAATTCGTCAAGCGCTATGGCGATCTGAGCGGTGTGATCGAAGAGGCCATTGCGCGATATGCGGATGATGTCAGGGCACGTCGCTTTCCCGACGCTGCGCAAACCTATGCGATGAAGCGCTCTGACCGCTAACGTCGGTTGCCCGAATTGCCGTGCGCGTCTAGGGTCCGCGCCGACGTTTCTAATCATTTACAGGTAGCTTCACGTGGCTGATATTTTTCACGAAGTCGAAGAAGAACTTCGCAAGGACAAATACCAGGACATGCTGCGGACTTTTGGTCCGTGGGTCGCAGGGGCCGCTGCCTTTCTGATCATTGGCGTGGCCGGTTATGAAGGCTGGAAAGCCTGGACCACCCAGCAGGAAGAATCAGCCTCGCTGACCTATACCGCTGCGCTGGCTGACATTGAAGCATCGCGCCCGGATGAGGCCGCTGCGGAGTTTGAGGACATCGCGGCCAACGGTCCAGACGGCTATGCTGTGCTCGCACTGATGCAGCGCGGCGCTCTGGCCCTGTCAGAAGGTGAACCTGAACTGGCATCGGCGTTTTTCGAGCAAGCCGCTGAACGTTCGTCCGATCCGATTGTCTCTGATCTGGCCACGCTGAAATCGGTCTGGGCGGTATTTGAAGAGTACTCTGTGGATGACTTGTCCAACCGCCTGGGGCCGCTGATCGAGCCGGGTCGCCCATATGAATATCTCGCGCGCGAGGCGATCGGTATTGCCGCGCTGGAAGCGGGTGATTACGCAAGGGCGCGCCGCCATCTGGAAGCGATTTCCTATTCACTGGATGCCAGTGAAGGGGTTCGTGCCCGTGCCAATGCCGCGCTTTCTGTTGTCGCCCGCTTGGCACCCCCGGAAGACGATGTTGTCGCTGATGATGGTGATGTGCCGGCGGACGAGAGCGTCGATGCGCCGGCCGATGATCCGCAATTCAATCTGACCGGACAAGACCCGGAAGAGGATGCGGGCGATGAAGCCTTTGGAGATTCAGACCTTCCAGAGCTCAATATTTCTACTGATGACGCCGATGATGGCGCGCTTGAGGATCAGAACTGATGCTAAAGACCAATCAATCGTTTTTCGTTCTGGCCTTGGTGTCTGCCCTCATTGTGAGTGGCTGTTCGACGGTCAGTGATACCGCGTCGCGGCTCAATCCTTTCGATGGCGATGGCGCTCAGGAATCCGTGGCGCCGACAGATGGTCGCATTTCGATCCTGTCCTTTGAACAATCGCTGCAGGCTGACCCATCCGCGCGCGCCGTGACACTGCCAACGGCCTATGCCAACACGGTCTGGCCGCAGCCCGACGGCTATCCAACTCATGCGATGGAGCACACGCAGGCATCCGGTCCCCTGGAGATTGTCTGGCGTCGCAGTTTTGGTGAAGGATCAGGCCGCAATCGGCGTCTGAATGCCCGCCCGGTTGCGGCAGAGGGCCGGATTTACGTGATGGATGGGCAGGGCGTCGTCAACGCGATGGATGCCGACACCGGCGAACGCGTTTGGCAGCGCCGCCTGCGTTCCGGCAGTCGCCGCGACCGCATGTCTTTTGGAGGCGGTCTGGCCTATGACGGCGGACGTATCTACGCACATGCCGGCTATCGTTTCATGGTCGCTCTGGATGCGACCAGCGGCGCAGAAATCTGGCGCACGGACAGCCTGACGCCTTTCCATTCTGCGCCCACCGTGGCCGGTGGCCGTGTTTATGCGGCGACCGATGATAACGAGCTCTATGCGCTGGACAGCGAAAACGGGTCGGTCCTGTGGACCCATCAGGGCATTGTCGAGCCTGCGCGCCTGATCACCTCACCGAGTGCGGCGGTGCTGGGCGATGTCGTCGTTGTTCCATACGCGTCTGGTGAGATTTATGCGCTGCGTGTCGAGAACGGAAACCCGCTTTGGAATGATGCGTTGACGCGTACAGGCGGTCTGACACCGATCTCTGAAATTAATGACGTCGCGGGTAGCCCCGTAATTGCCGGTGATACCGTTTATGTGATGAACCATTCCGGTCTGATGGCCGCGCTGGAATTGCGCAGCGGCGAGCGGATCTGGAATCAACCCGCAGGCGGTCTGAACGCGCCGTGGGTGGCTGGAGATTATCTTTTCCTGGTGACGACCGAAGGCGAAGTCGTATGCATGGAACGCGCGACTGGCGCGATTGTCTGGATCCAGCAACTCCCGGTATTTGAAAACCCGAATGATCGCGATTCACGGATTGCCTGGTCCGGTCCGGTTTTGGCCGGTGGGCGTCTTTTTCTGGCGAGTTCCAATGGTGATGCGGCCATATTGTCGGCCACGGATGGCACAATTCAGCGCCGATTCCGTTTGGGCGACGATGTTTACGTCGCGCCGATCATCGTCAATGAAACCATCTATGTCGTCACCAACGAGGCGCGCCTGATCGCGCTTCGCTAGGCGTCGGCAGGACAAACATCCATGGCTGCCCCAAAAATTGCGATTATTGGCCGACCCAATGTCGGCAAGTCGACGCTGTTCAATCGTCTGGCGGGAAAACCGCTGGCGATTGTCGATGATCGTCCCGGCGTCACGCGTGATCGTCGCGAAGCCACGGGCAAGCTTGGCGATCTGAAACTGCGTCTGGTCGATACCGCCGGGTTTGATGATCTGGCCGCAGCCGGCATGGAAACCGAAATGCGCCTGCAGACCGAAGCGGCGATTGCCAAGAGCGATCTGTGCCTCTTCATCATCGACTCGCGCGTCGGCATAACTGCGCTCGATGCGGTCTTCGCCGACATCATTCGAAAATCCGGCAAGCCCGTCGTGCTGATCGCCAACAAGGCTGAAGGCAAGGCTGGTGCGGATGGGTTGAATGACGCCTATTCACTGGGCATGGGCGAGCCGATCGCCTTCTCCGCCTCGCATGGCGAGGGTCTGGGCGAGCTCTATTCGGCGATGCTGGATCGTTTGGGCGATTGGGACATGTCCGACGATGAAGTGTTTGAAGATGAGGGCGGGATTCCGCCCCTGCGCATTGCCGTGGTCGGGCGGCCCAATGCCGGAAAATCAACGCTGATCAACACACTGCTCGGGGAAGACCGGCTGATCACGGGGCCCGAAGCCGGTATCACACGTGACGCGATCTCTGTGGACTGGGTATGGGACGGACAGCGTGTGCGCTTCCACGATACGGCGGGCCTGCGAAAGCGCGGCAAGGTGTCCGATCGCCTGGAACGTATGAGCGCGGCTGACACATTGCGCGCCGTGAAGTTCGCCGAAGTCGTACTGGTCCTGATCGATGTGGAAAATCCGCTTGAAAAGCAGGACCTTCACATTGCCGACCTCGTGATCCGTGAAGGGCGCGGCCTGGTTGTTGTGCTGTCGAAATGGGACATTGTTCCCAATCGTACGGCAGCCCTCAAAGAACTGCGCTACGAGTTTGAACGTCTTTTGCCACAGGCCAAGGGGACGCCGCTCATCCCGGTTTCTTCGCTAAAGCGCAAGGGCCTTGAGGACATCATGCCGGCGGTGGCGGGCGTACATAAAAACTGGGCCGCCAAGATCAAAACCCGCGACCTGAATGACTGGCTCAGCGATATGACGGCGCGTCATCCGCCGCCTGCCGTCAATGGCCGCCGGGTCAAACCCAAATACATGTCGCAGACCAAATCACGTCCGCCGACCTTTGTGCTGATGTGCTCACGCGCTGCGGCCATGACGGATTCCTACAAGCGCTATCTGGTCAATGGGTTGCGCGAAGAATTTGATATGCCCGGCGTGCCGATCCGTCTCATCGTGAAATCGGGCAATAATCCCTATGCCGGTGAGCAGGCTCCCAAACCGCGCGTCCAGCGCAATAAGGGTCGCAGCGAAAAACGCTAGGCTTTTGCCCAATCGGGATAATCGACGATCTCGCCATTCCGGGTGCAATCGGGTGATACCAATTCCAGCACCATCGGAGCGAGGGCGTCTGCCGGGGGCAGGGTTTGCGGATCCTCGCCCGGGAAGGCTTTGGCGCGCATGGCCGTACGCATCGGGCCTGGATTGACCAGATTGATGCGCACGTCGGACGTGGTGTGTTCTTTCGCCCAGCTCTGTACGAGGGCGTCGAGTGCCGCCTTGCTCGACGCATAGGGGGCCCAATAGGCGCCGCGCCCGCGCGCCGCACCGGAGGTCAGGAATATGGCCCGACCGGCTTCGGATTCCATCAGCAAGGCTTCAAAGGCACGGATCAGGCGTGCCGGGGCCATCACATTGATGGCAAAGACCTCATTCCAGGTTTTGGCCGAGACCTGTGCTGCAGGCGTCAACACGCCGAGCGCGCCCGCATTGGCGATCAAAATGTCGAGCTTGCCCCAACGCTCGCGAACAATTTCGCCGAGCTTTTCGATACCGTCCTGGCTCGCCAGATCCATTGGAACCAGAGAGGCCGAGCCGCCGGCCTCGCGAATAGCATCGTCCAGGTCCTCAAGTCCGCCCTGCGTGCGCGCGGTTGCGATGACATGCGCGCCGGCTTCGGCCAAGGCCAGGGCCAGCGCATAGCCAATCCCGCGCGAAGCCCCGGTTACCAGTGCCACGCGTCCATTCAAGGGTTTTTCGGTCATGCATCCACCAGAAATGAGAGTTGCCGGTCCTTGTCCGAAATCGCGCTGTCATTGTCGCGCAGCCGTGTCGGATAAATGCCGGTAAAATAGTGATCCGCCAGTTGCGGTGATGTGTCGTCGCGCGCCTGACCCAGAATGGCGTGGTAGAGGCCATCCACAGACAGAAAGCCCAGACTGTCAGCGCCGAGCGTATCGGCGATTTGTTCAGGCGCCATGCAGGACGAGATCAACTCCTCCCTGCGCGGCATATCAATGCCGTAAAAGTCAGGATGCGTAATAGGCGGGCAGGCCGACCGGAAATGCACTTCGCTCGCCCCGGCATCGCGGACCATCTGGACGATTTTTCGCGATGTCGTGCCGCGAACAATGGAGTCATCGACGAGCAATACACGCTTGCCTTTCAGCGCTGCGGCATTGGCAGAATGCTTGCGCCGCACGCCCAGATCGCGCTTGGCCTGTGTCGGTTGAATGAAGGTTCGTCCGGCGAAATGGCCGCGAATTATTCCCAGATCAAAGGGCACACCTGCCGCTTCGGCATAGCCCAAAGCCGCTGGAACGCCGGAATCGGGCACCGGGACAACGACATCAATGTCGGCAGGCGCATCTTCAAACAGACGGCGACCCATCGCCTTGCGCGCTTCATAGACGCTGATCCCGCCAATGACGGAATCGGGGCGGGCGAAATAGATGTATTCAAAGGCACAGGGCCGTGCCGGAACTTCCGGCGCAAAGCGTGTGCTCTTGATCCCGTCCTCGGTGAAGATCACCGCTTCGCCCGGTTCGACATCGCGCACATAGGTCGCGCCAATCATGTCGAGCGCGCAGGTTTCGGACGCCAGAATATTCGCGCCATCCAGATCGCCAATCACCAGCGGGCGAATCCCGTAGGGGTCGCGCGCGCCGATCAGCTTGTCATTGACCAGGGCGACCAATGCAAATGCGCCTTCAATCTGTTTGAGCGCATCGAGGAAACGTTGAGCGGATTTGGCACGGCGCGATTGCGCGGCCAGTTGCAGGATCACTTCGGTGTCGCTCGTCGACTGGAAAATCGCGCCGCTGGAGACCAGAT
>CAXBKM010000023.1:0-12930 GCA_963976265.1 uncultured Maricaulaceae bacterium | reverse complement strand
CCAATGGTAACGTCGCGCGCCTGTTCCTTCATCCACATCGAAACGCCGCCCAGCGTGCCGCCCGATCCAACGGCGCAGATGAATCCGTCAATTTCACCGTTCAGATCACGCCAGATTTCCGGTGCCGTCGAATCATAATGGGCCTGGCGATTATCCGTATTGTCGAATTGATTGGCCCAGATCGCGCCATTGGGTTCACTGGCATTGAGTTCTTCGGCCAGCTGGCCCGAATAACGCGCATAATGGTTTGGATTGGCATAGGGCACGGCATCGACTTCAATCAGTTCAGCCCCCAGCAATCGGATCGCGTCCTTCTTTTCCTGTGATTGTGTACGCGGAAAAACGATTACCACACGATAGCCCAGCGCCTTGCCGACTAAAGCAAGGCCGATACCGGTATTGCCAGCTGTCCCTTCGACAATCGTACCGCCGGGTTTCAGGCGCCCGCTTTTTTCTGCAGCACGGACAATACCCAAGGCGGCACGATCCTTGATCGAGCCTCCGGGATTTAGAAACTCTGCCTTGCCGAGGATCTCGCATCCGGTTTCGTCAGACGCGCGGTTGAGGCGCAGTAGCGGGGTGTTGCCAATAAGATCAATGACGCTTGTCGCGACGGACATGGATGTGTTCTCCGGTTTTCTATTGATGAAGCTAGGAAGACAAACGCTGCACTGCAACACCGTCTGTCGCTGAAGTGATCCAATTTGACCGTCTTCACGTAAATCCAGACAGTAGAATGGAGATAAAATTGTCGAGTGAACCCGCTGCACATTGGTGGATCGATACGGCGACGGGCGCAGCCCCGCTCGCCGTCCGTGCCCTGTTTGCGTCATATGCCGAGCTCAATCCTGATGCGCGCGAATCTCGCGACGTTATGGATACGGTCGGCGCACTGATGCTGGACGACACACAAACAGTCCCGGTTGCGACAACACCGACAACATCCACGATGGTTGGGAGCGCGTCGGCGATGTCTGAGATCGTGCCCGACCCGCTTTTTCCGATGCCTCTGCAATCTCTGGGCTTCCAGCACGACGTCTCGCCGTGGCGCAGTCGCTTGGGCGGGATCAGCGCGCGCAAGATCGACGCCTTATGCGAACCGGGCGTGGATGCACGCCTGTTCAAGATCGAGCCCGGCGCATCCATCCCGGCCCATGATCATGATGGCTCGGAGTTCACACTTGTATTATCGGGTGGGTTTGCGGATCAGTCAGATGAATATCATCGCGGTGACATGAATTGTGCGCGACCTGGTTATGTCCACCGTCCGCGCGGCCTGCCGGGTGTGCCTTGCGTCTGTTTTGCGGTTTCGATCGGCGGTTACCGTTTCAAGAATCCGCTGATGTCTTTCGTAGCCCCTTGGTTGAAGTAGGAATTTCTTGATGTTTCGAACACTCGCCCTTGCCTCTGTCGCGGCGCTCAGCCTGACCAATCTATCCGAGGCGGCAGACTTCGTCCCGGCAGACGATGACATCATCGCCTTTGACGTGATCCGTGACGGTCGCCAGTTGGGGACCCACATCATCCGCTTTGAACGGAATGGCGACGCGTTGCGCGTCGTATCCGATATTGATCTGCGCGTGGGCTTGGGTCCGGTCACCCTGTTTCGCTACGAGCATGACGCGACGGAATATTGGGAAGACGGTGAATTGGTGCGGTTTGAATCGCGAACATTGAAAGACGGTGAACGCCTGCAGGTTTCAGCTGAACGCAGCGGCGACCAGCTCGACATTGACGGCATGAATTACGATGCCGAACCGCTCAACGTTCAGCTGCCTGCTGCCTTGGCTGTTTCGAGCCATTGGCGTGGATATTCGACGGATGCGACGGCCATCTTCAATACCGAGACCGGAGAGGCGATGGATGTTGTCATTACCGATCTGGGTACAGAATCACTGACCTTGAACAATCAAAGCATCACGGCGCAGCGTTTCCGTATGGAAGGCACGCTCACCGTCGACCTTTGGTATGGCCCTGATGGCGAGTGGGTCAAATGCGAGTTTGAAGCGCGCGGCGAGACCGTCGTCTATAACCGAACCGACGCCTGACAGAACGGTATCTCTCCAAACGAAAAACCCGGAGCGTCGCTCCGGGCTTTTTCTCATGCGTTTGTTGGAATTGATTATCGGGTGAGGGCGTATTGCGCCACATCAATCCGGCCGGTTCGAAACCCGGCTTCGCAATAGGCCATGTAGAACAGCCACATACGCTTGAAGCGCTCATCAAATCCATGATCTTTTATGTCGTCCCACACGCCGGAAAAGTCCTCAGCCCATATGGCCAGTGTGTCGGCATAATCCTTGGCGAAGGCCTCCACAGATTTCAGTGCGAGACCGGCGTGACTAAATTCCTGTTTCAGGCGTTCCATGCTCGGTAGAATACCGCCGGGAAAAATATAGCGCTGGATGAAATCAGCGCGCTTGCGATAACTCTCAAACAAGTCGTCGCGGATCGATATGATTTGCAGGCCTGCCATGCCGCCAGGTTTCAAGGTCTCGGCGACTTTGGAGAAAAAGGACGGCCAATAGGCCTCACCCACCGCTTCGAACATCTCGATAGACGCGACACGATCATAGGTGCCGGTCTCGTCACGATAATCCTGCAGCTTGATATCAACCTTCTCGTTGAGTTGCAGGCGCTGCATGCGTTGCAGCGCATAATCGCGTTGCTCCTTCGAGATTGTCAGGCAGGTCACTTGCGCGCCAACATCACGCGCGGCAAATTCGGCAAAACCGCCCCAGCCGCAGCCGATTTCCAGAACATGATGGTCAGATGACAGGTCAATGGACTGGGCCAATGCGCGATACTTCTCGCGCTGGCCATCTTCCAGTGTCATCCCGTCCCTGGGAAAGCGTGCCGATGAATAGGTCATCGATGGATCGAGCCAGGCGCTGTAGAAATCATTACCGAGATCATAGTGGGCGCTAATATTCTTGCGCGCACCATCGCGCGTATTGGGACGCAGACGGTGGTAAAGCCAATGCATCATCCGCGTAACGGGGCCGCCTTTAACCAGATTTGTTGCGGCATCGAGATTTGACGAGAAAAACTCCAGAACACCTGCCAGATCAGGCGTATCCCAATCGCCATTCATATAGCTCTCGCCAAAACCGATATCGCCGCCGGCCATGGATTTGCCAACGAAACGGAAATCACGGACGAGTAATGTCGCATCGGTGCCGTCATGCTCACCCTGGAACAGAATCTTGCGGCCATCAGGCAGGCCCAGTGTCAGACTTCCGTATTTGAGACGAAGAAGCATGCGCAGACCAAATTGGGCCGCGGCCGGTATCCCCTTTAGAGATCCGAGCAGGTCCGGCGTTGCAATAACGGATGCGCCATCAGACGCGCGAAGTACGGCTGCAGACATGATTATACCTTATGATGAAATGGCTTTGGCACCAAGACGGGTGATTGTCACAGGGACTTTTGGAGGTTGCGGCCGAGGATGATAGCGCCCGCCCTTGATCCAGATTTTTAAGGCTTCCCAGTGTATTGCGCTGATCGTTTTCAATGTTGAAAACGGTTGGCTCATGAAGAGCGCCCGAAAGTCGCGATCACTGGCATCTATACGATTGAGAATCATCGAGGCCAGAAAATCCGGACCGGCCTTGCCCTGTTTTTCAATGCGCAGGGTCATACGGTCGACGTTCTGTCTCAGGGCAAAATGATAATTGCCGGACACGTCGAAAAAGGGCGACACATGAAAGCGTTTGTCCGAAACATGATCATACTGGTCTGCATTGGCAAATGGCGCGGCATAAATGTGCGCATCACCAAATGTATTGTGCACTTCATAGAGCGCGCCCAGTAATGTCTCGTCGCTGTCATAGGCCAGATAAACCGAGATGGGGTTGAACTGGTAACCCATCACGCGCGGTTGGCACAGCAATTCAATACGCGCCGTTTCGGGGAGGTTTAAGCCGGCCTCGCGAAATTGTTTGCGTGCCCAGATGCCCAAGGGGATTTGCCCCTTGTCGCCATGATCGCGTGGGTAGAAGCCATAAAGATTAAAGGCGTTGACTGAAAACCAGCGCGACACAGACGCGGCTTCATCCAGCCTGTCGATACAAATTTGGATGAACGCGATCTTGTAGCGAAAAGCGTGCGAAAAAGGCTTTGTGCGCCGGTGCAGGGTTCTGCCGGGATATAGTGCCAGAGGCGCGCGCATTATTCGGCCGCTGTCCGTACTGATGCAGGTGGGATTTCTGTACGCGGTGCACCCCAATCTCCGCCATCAACATCGCCTTCGGCAAAGTCCCATGGAATTTGTCCGCCAAGGCGCAGGGCGACGCGCAGCCCGCTGCGCAATCCGTCTTCATGAAAGCCATAACCCAGCCACGCGCCGGCAAACCAGGTATGACGCACGCCCTGAATACGGTTGAACGTACGCTGTGCCGCCAGTGCTGCGACATCAAATTGAGGGTGATCGTACTGGAAACGCCCAAATGTCAGCGCAGGATCCGGTTGGCGATCCGGGTTCAGCGTCACAAAGAGCGGCTTTGACGGATCAATGCCCTGCAGGCGATTCATGTCATAGGTGACGCAAGGCGTGCCGGTCTCGTCATCGCGAACATAATTCCAGGCCGCATGAGCGCCTCGACGCGTTGGCATCAGGGATGTGTCCCGGTGCAGAACCGCTTCATTGGCCCCGTATCCGATCGCGCCCAGCATGGCCGATTCTTCGGCGTCGGCATCTTCAATCAATGTGCGCGCCTGGTCAGAATGACAGGCCAGAATGACCTCATCAAAATGCTGCCATCCTGCGTCGGTCAGTATTTCCACACCGTTGGAATGTCGCCGGACGGATTGCGCGGGGTCGGCCAGTTTGACGCGACCTTCAAGGTCTGCCGCGATCCGGCTGACATATTCGCGGCTTCCGCCGTCAACGGTACGCCATTGCGGGCGGTTGATGTTGAGCAGACGGTGATTTTTGAAGAAGCGGATAAAGCTTTCCGCTGGATAATCGCGCATGTCGTCTTCGGTTGCCGACCAGATTGCCGCGCCCATCGGCAGAAGGTAATTGGTCAAAAAGCGCGTCCCGAAGCCACGCAGGGACAAATATGCGTGCAGCGAGATATTGCGCAAATGACCGGCATCCAGGTCGACCAGTGCCTGTTTGTTGAAGCGCAGAACATCACGCAGCATCGCCAGGAAGGACGGGCGCATCAGATTTCGTTTCTGTGCGAAAATACCGCCGAGGCCGTTTGAGCTCCATTCGACGTCGCCGCCGAGCGCAAAACCAAAACTCATATCGGTGGCTTTGGATGGTACGCCCAGATGCTCGAACAAGGCGATCATATTGGGATAGTTGAGTGGGTTGTAGACGATGAACCCTGTATCAACCGCGATCCGGCTTCCATCGTAGTCGATATCAACGGTATGGGCGTGTCCGCCCAACCGGTCGCGTTTTTCAAACAGGGTGACATCGTGTACATCGCGCAGCGCCCATGCGGCGCCGAGTCCTGAAATACCGGCGCCGACAACCGCGATTTTTTTGCGGGTTTTCGGGTGGAGAGACGTGATTGTCATGCGGCAGCCTTTAGGTTTTTGAATGCGGAAAGTGCCCGGTCACGAGCATGTTTGTGGTCGACGATGGGGCGCGGATAGGTTTGGTCCAGCGATACATTCGCCGCTGCCAAAACTTCGGCTGGCGCGGTATGGGGCGCGTGAATCCATTTTGTGGGAAGCTTGGCGAGCTCGGGGACCCATTTGCGAATATACGCGCCCTTGGGATCGAATTTTTCACCCTGGGTCGTGGGATTGAAAATCCGGAAATAGGGCGCAGCATCAGCACCTGATCCGGCGACCCATTGCCAGCTGGCCGAATTGCTAGCGAGATCGGCATCCACCAGCGTATCCCAGAACCAGTCCTGCCCGCGTCGCCAGTCGATCATCAAATGCTTGATGAGGAAGGAGGCTGCGACCATGCGCACACGGTTATGCATCCAGCCGGTTTTCCAAAGCTGGCGCATACCTGCATCCACAAAGGGATAACCGGTCCGGCCGCGGGTCCACGCCTTGAATTGTGTTTCGGTGCCCTGCCAGGGAAAATCATCGAAGCGGACTTGGTGATTATCTGTTGGAAAAGTCGGGAAGTGGAAAAGCAGATTGTAGGAAAATTCCCGCCAACCGATTTCACTGAGAAATTTCTGTGCATCGCGAGATACATCCTCATCGCCCGATGCGTGGACGGCGGTCCATATCTGTGCCGGGCTTATCTCCCCCCAATGAAGATGGGGGGAGAGGGTTGATGTGATATTCAAATCCGCTCGATCACGCCCCTCCGCATAATCCTTCACGCGCCGTTCCAGAAAGTGTTCCAGGGCCGCATGGGCGCCGAGCTCACCGGGCTCCCATGTTTCGGAAAAGCCTTCGGCCCAATTGGGTTGGCTGGGTCGCAGCGCCCAATCGTTGAGACAGTCACCAGATGGAGATGACTCCATCGCTGTGAGATGCCGGGGTGCCGCGGCCAACGCTACATCGGTCAGTTGGGTTCGCGCTTCACGCCAAAACGGCGTGAAGACGCGGTAGGGCGCATCGGATTTGGTTTGTACCGTCCAGGGCTCGACCAGAAGAGACCCATTGAAGGACTTCACATCCAGACCGGCATTCCCGAGTTCGGATTTGATGATCGCATCGCGATCCCGGGCGAATGGCTCGTAACAGCGATTCCAGACGATTCCAGCCGCGCGCGTCTCCGCAACGAGCTGATCGAGAATAACCGCTGAATTGCCCCGACGCAGGAGGAGTGGGGTACCTAAACGGGTGAGGTTATCATTCAGGCTTTTCAGTGAATAATGCAGCCACCAGCGCGACGCAGATCCTGTTTTCCATACCCCCGGCGTTTCGTCATCCAGAATAAAAACGGGAATGACCGGCCGCCCGGTTTGTGCGGCATGGGCCAGCGCCGGATTGTCCGCAATCCGTAAATCCTGGCGAAACCAGACGATGATCGGAGCATCAGATGGATGTGTAGCTGCGGACAAAAGTAACAAGACCTTCTATTCTTTTCAGTGTTCATTACGTATGAGCGGCATTGGCGGATCAGATTGCGTGCAGAATCCGTCCGTCGCGCCAGCAAGGAGAATGCCCCGTGACCGGTCCCAATTCTGTGATTTCCATTGCCCGTAAGGGGCGCGCGCCGATCGAGATTGGCAATGATCGCAAGCTCACCTTCATTGCCGGACCCTGCGCGATGGAAAGCCGTGACCATGCGCTGGACGTTGCGGGGACCCTGAAAGAGATTTCGGACCGGCTGGATGTCGGCCTGATTTACAAAACGTCCTATGACAAGGCCAACCGCACCAGCGTCGACAGTGCGCGCGGTATTGGTCTGGATGAAGCGCTTCCGATTTTTGCAGAAGTGCGTGAAACGACCTGTCTGCCGGTGATCACAGATGTGCACACGGCTGAACAATGCGGCCCGGTTGGTGAAGTTGTGGATGCAATCCAGATCCCGGCTTTCCTGTGCCGTCAAACCGATTTGCTGATCGCGGCGGCCAAAACCGGCTGCGTGATCAATGTCAAAAAGGGTCAGTTTCTGGCCCCCTGGGACATGAAGAATGTCGTCGCCAAAATTACGGGTGCCGGAAACCCCAACGTCATGGCATGTGAGCGCGGTGCGAGCTTCGGTTACAACACGCTGGTCTCCGACATGCGCTCACTCCCGATTCTGGCGAGCATTGGCGGGCCGGTTGTCTTTGATGCCACGCATTCTGTGCAACAACCCGGCGGGCAGGGCACAACATCCGGCGGGCAACGCGAATTTGTGCCCGTACTGGCACGCGCAGCGGTCGCGATTGGTGTCGCAGCGGTGTTCATGGAAACTCATCCCGACCCCGACAATGCGCCCTCAGATGGACCCAATATGATCCCGCTCGACCAGTTTGAAGCCCTCGCTGCGCGCTTGCTGGAGTTCGATGCGCTTGCCAAAGGCTTGTAAGAGCGGCGTGGACAGGTGTGCAGGCGGCGTTTAGACACGATCACCTGATCTGATTGAATATGTGAACACCCCTATGGATATTGCCGATCTGTCTGAATTGCTGGGCCGCGTCGAAGGCCTCAAAGTACTGTGTGTGGGTGATCTGGTTCTTGACCAGTTCGTCTACGGCGATACCCGCCGCGTCTCACGCGAAGCCCCGGTGCCCATTCTTGATGAAAAACGCCGCGAGACGATGCTCGGCGCTGCGGGCAATGTTGTGCGCAATGTCGTAGCGTTGGGCGGAAAACCCGTTCTGGTCAGCGTTGTCGGAGATGATGTCGAAGGCGTCCGCGCTGCAGAGCTCTTAAGCGCAGAAAACGTTGATGCATCCCAACTGGTCGTTGTGCCGGGTGGTATCAGCGGGGCGAAAACCCGCTTCGTCTGTAACGGCCATCAAATGCTGTGCGTGGACCGCGATGCCCATAGCGGCTTGACCCGTGCGCAAATCACGGCGGTGATCGAGAAAATCGAAGCGCTGGCACCGAGCGTCGATGTGGCCATTCTCTCTGATTATGGGCGGGGGCTGGTCACACGCGAAGTGTCTCAGGCGCTGATTGCTGCATGCAGTAAGGCTGACGTCAAAGTCTGCATTGATCCACGCGGGCAGGATTATACCCGTTATGATGGCGCTTTCATTATTAAGCCCAATGCGTTGGAATTATATGATGAAACCGGAATCGAAGTAACCGACGACGCGAGCGCGATAACCGCGTTGAATGCGCTTATGGATCGCCTGTCCAAAACCGATGCCGTCATTGTTACGCGTTCATCTTCCGGCATGTCAGTCCGGCACAAGGATGGGAAAACCGATCATGTCCGCTCGCGCCCGCGTCAAGTCTATGACGTCTCGGGGGCTGGTGACACAGCGATCTCGATGCTGGCACTGGCTTTGGGCGCAGGGGCGAATGTGGAAACCGCCATGCATGCTGCTGATCGCGCGGCGGGTGTCGCCGTGACCAAGGTCGGCACAGCCACGGTGACCGCTGACGATATTCTCAACGAAGAACGCGCAATCGGCTTTGAAGATGCGCGCTCGAAACTTCTGACACGCGAATCAGCCAGCCAGGTCGCGGCGCGTTGGCGGGCGCACGGTTTGACCGTTGGACTGACCAATGGCTGTTTTGATATTCTGCATCCCGGTCATGTATCGCTGTTGCGTCAGGCGCGCGCGGAATGTGATCGCTTGATCGTGGCCCTGAACAGCGATGAATCGGTGAAACGCCTCAAGGGGGAAGGTCGCCCGGTCAATCACGAGATTTCACGCGCGACGGTATTGGCGTCTCTGGCCTCGGTTGACCGCGTTGTTCTGTTTGGTGAAGACACACCAGAAGCACTGATAGATGCGCTGGCGCCCAGCGTCTATTTTAAAGGCGCGGACTATACCGAAGCGCAATTGGGCCCGCTCGGCGGCGATGCTGTCAAACGCCATGGCGGAAAAATCCATCTGATCCCGCTTGAAGCCGGCCACAGTACGACGTCGACGCTGGAACGCGTCGCCAAATCAAAACAGTAAGCTAGTCCGCACGGTCTGGAATGGCGCGGACCGGCGCATCATCAATCTCTTCTGGCGGCGCAAGCGGCGGCACTTCCTGCCTTTCAGCCAACGCAATCTCTTGCCAACGCGCGGTACGCGCCTGCACGTCCATTCGGATGTCTTCATAGAACAGGTTGAACGGGGGCAGGCGATAATTCTCTGCCAAGCGCCTTGGTCGTCGGAGCGCACTGGAACGCGGCTGTTCAACGATCAGAATCCCGTCGACGCATTGAGCGCCGGTCTGTGAGGGGATAGGCGCTGGATCGACACCCTGTTCAAAGCCATCTGCAGCGACACCACCGCGGTGCATCCGGGCCGGTGCATAATCTGTCACGCGTCCACCCAAAATGGGATTGACGCAAACGAGGCCGCGACCTTCGACGAATTCGAGACCCCCATCCGGGCGCCAGGAGGCGGTCCGTTCGGTCAGTATCCGGATGCGTTCGCTCTCGTCATTCACCGCCGAGGCGTAGGCAAACACGCAGCGGATCGAATATTCGGTTTCGCACGGGGCAATGCCGTTCAAACGCCCTTCAAACAGGTCGAGAGGAACAGGTGTTTCAATCAGATAGGCGACGACCATCCGGGCACGCAGATCGTCATCCGGCGCGACCCGGCGCATCAATATGTTTAAGGCATGCAAGCCGCCCTGGCCCGTCCCCGCGATGATGAAGGGGCGATCTTCGCCCAGCGTTTCCAGAAAGGCATCAAAGGCGTCGCGTACATCACGAGACGCAAAGCCGCGCGCTGTCATTCCGTCTTCTCGATTATTCATGAAGGCATAGAGCGCAGCCTGACGATAACGTGGAATAAACAATGGGCCAGCGCTGCGATAGGGCGCAGAAAAATTCGGCAAATCGCTGATTTCGACGGCCTGTGCGGCTCGGGCATCGTCAATGGGTGCATTCCAGTGGTCGCCGCCCGGGTAAGTCGTGCCATGAACATAGAATACAACAGGCGTTTCAAGGTCCTCGGGCAATGTGCCGCGCTGAAACCAGGCGTCTGCGCTTTGATAATCGGGGCTGGCTGGCGGTGTATAGGTTTGAAACGGTTCGCCGGGATCTTGCAGAGTCTGATAGATTTGATCGCGCAGCGCCCAGGCTGCGAGCCCCAATAGTACGAGCCCTCCCAAACAGGCGAGCGCCATAAAACGGCCTGCATACGCCCTGATTATGTGATTGAACGTTCGGGCCGTCATATTTTCGTCCTGAGGGTTTGAAATCGAATTATGATGGTTGTGAATCTGATCGAACAATAGCTTTGTCTGCCAGACGGGGCGACATAAGAATGTTCCGGCGGTATCAGATCAGGGCAGAAGATAGGAGCGCTCCAGTGCTGCGATGGCTACGAAACAGTTTCCTGACCGGTGTCGTTGTTGCACTGCCGGTAACCGTCACGGTGTGGCTGATTTTTGTTGTCGTCAACTTCATTGACAGCACGATCAAGCCGCTCATCCCTGAACAGTATAATCCAGAGAGCTATTTGCCTTTCGCCCTTCCGGGCCTGGGTGTGGTAATTGCGGTTGTGGCTCTGACTGCACTGGGCGCGCTGGCTGCCAATTTTTTTGGCCGAACCCTGATCTCGATCGGCGAGCGCATTTTGAACGGTGTGCCTCTAGTCCGAAACGTTTATGGCGCCGTCAAACAAATCGCGGAAACGGTATTTTCCAGCTCCAAGACGTCGTTCAAGGAAGTCGTATTGGTCGAATTCCCGACACAGGGCTCCTATGCGGTTGGCTTCGTTTCATCTGCAGCGCGCGGTGAGGTTCGCGACGGTGTAGGCGAAGATACGATTGGTATTTTTGTGCCCACGACGCCGAACCCGACATCGGGATTTTTGCTGTTTACGCCCCGCTCAAAAGTCACCCGTCTCGACATGAGCGTCGAGGAAGCCGCCAAGCTGATCATTTCATTTGGTCTGGTAACACCGGCCAAGGCGGCTGAGGACCTTCAGGCGCTCAAGGATGAAGCCGATCTCACTACCCCGAGCGCATCATCCTGACGCCCTGATCCTGTTCGAACAGATAAAGCAATACCCGTAACGCATCGGCTTCCGCGCTGGTAAAGTCTGGATCGCGGGTCACGGCCAGCCGAGCCGCATCATTGGCGAGTGCAATCAGATCGGCGTGGGCTTCAATGTCGACCAGCTTGTAGGCGGGCAGGCCGCTTTGGCGCAGGCCGAGCGGATCACCGGAGCCGCGCAATCGCCAATCTTCTTCGGCGATTTTGAAGCCGTCACTGGTTTCCCGCAGGATTTCGAGCCGTGCCCGCGCCGTCTCTCCCAGTGGTCCCTGATACAGCAACAGACATGTCGAAGCCTTGTCTGACCGACCGATGCGACCGCGCAACTGATGCAGTTGAGCCAGTCCAAAGCGTTCGGCATGCTCGACAATCATGATCGTCGCGTCGGGCGCATCAATGCCCACTTCGATCACGGTCGTTGCGACCAACACATCGATTTCACCATTGCGAAATGCCACCGATACGGCTTCTTTCTCGGCGGCTTTCATCCGACCATGAACCAGTCCGACGCGTTCTGCGCCAAACACCATCGATAAATGATGATGGCGGTCCTGTGCCGCAGACAGGTCGGATAAATCAGATTCTTCGACGAGCGGACAAACCCAATAGGCCCGCTCTCCGCGATTGATAACCCGCTCGACGCCGGCCACGACATCATCAAGCCGGTCCATGGAAACGAGCCGCGTATCGGGCGGCTTTCGCCCTGCGGGCTTTTCGTCCAGCCGAGACACATCCAGATCGCCATAAACCGACAGGGTCAGGGTTCGCGGGATTGGTGTGGCGGTCATGACCAGCGAATCAGGTTTGGCACCCTTGGCACTCAGGCGCATTCGGTCTGACACGCCAAAGCGATGTTGTTCGTCAATGACGACAAGACCGAGTTGATTAAAATCCACGCCGTCCTGAAACAGGGCATGCGTGCCGCAGATCACATTGATCTCGCCGCTCGCCAATCGCTCCAGAATACCAGTGCGGGCCTTGCCCTTGTCGCGCCCGGTCAGCGTCTCAACAGTAAGCCCGCCCGGCGCCAACAGGGATTCAAGGGTTTTCTGGTGCTGGCGCGCCAGGATTTCGGTAGGCGCCATAATCGCGGTCTGCGTTCCGGCTTCCGCGGCGCGCGCCGCAGCCAGGGCGGCGACGAATGTTTTACCCGCCCCGACATCGCCGTGCAGCAGCCGGGTCATGCGATGGGGCTGGGCCATATCCCGTGATATTTCATCAAAAGCGCGGGTCTGCGCCCCGGTTGGCTCGAACGGAGCCTTCGCCAGAATGGCATCGACAATCTTGCCGTCTCCGGCGAGCGCCAGACCCTTTTGGGCTTTGCGCCGTGCGCGGGCGATTTGCAGTGTGAGTTGCCGAGCCAGCAATTCATCAAAGGCAAGGCGCTGCCG
>CAXBKM010000022.1:0-13068 GCA_963976265.1 uncultured Maricaulaceae bacterium | reverse complement strand
CGGGGCATTCATTCCGGCACGATCCGCCCGGATCGGGATCGCTGACCGTCTATATTCGCGTGTCGGCGCAGCGGACGATCTTGCGCGCGGGCGTTCAACCTTCATGACGGAGATGATTGAGGCAGCGACCATTCTCAATCAGGCGACTGCGCGCAGCTTTGTTATCCTCGATGAGGTTGGACGTGGCACATCGACCTTTGACGGATTGTCGATCGCCTGGGCGGTTGCTGAATATCTGCATGGCATCAATGGTTGCCGGGCGCTGTTCGCGACGCATTATCATGAAATGACGCGATTGGCCGAAGAGCTGGACGCTGCTGCGAATGTCAGCCTGAAAGCCAAGGAATGGAAGGGCGAGCTGGTCTTTCTGCATACGGTTGCGCCAGGCGCAGCCGACCGGTCTTACGGGATTGAGGTTGCGCGCCGGGCCGGATTGCCCGAGAGCGCGATTGCCCGAGCCCGCACCATATTGGAGCGCCTGGAAAGCCAGGATGCCCCGGCCGCAGCGCTGGCTGATCTTCCACTGTTTTCGACAACCCCCCAGATTGCGCCCGCAAAACCCTCCGAGGTCGAGCGCCGACTGTCGCAAATCGACCCGGACGCCCTGACCCCGCGCGAAGCCCTGGAAGCGCTCTACGGTTTAAAACAGCACTTGCCGCCGAAGAGTGAGTGACGGACCCATTTGCATTCGATAGCATTCGGCAATGACCGTGACCGGCTTGCCCGCCTCGCTTGATGGATTGAAGTTGCGCGCTGAAGTGGCTGCCGCACTGAGCAATGGCGGCTGGGCATCGGCGCCTGCGCGGATGCGGGTTATTGGCTTGCTGAAAGCAGCACGCGAAACCGGTCGCCAACAGGCTTTTGCAAAACTGGATGGTGTCGCGGGCGGTCTGGAGGCCGCGCGCTTTCTCGCCGACATCACCAATTCAATTCTGGTCGCCCTGTTTGCGGCCCTCGAAGTTGAAAACAGTGAGGCCGCCAACGAGATTGCGCTATGCGCCGTTGGCGGATTCGGAGCCGGGGAACTCGCGCCGGGTTCTGACATCGACATTCTGTTCTTGAAATCTGACACAGCCGGAGATGATACCAATGCCTTCATAGAGCAGGCCGTCATGGCTCTGTGGGATATGGGTTTGAAAGTCGGCAGCGCGGCAGCGCGCACAATTGATGAAACGCTGGAGCTTTCCAGCGGCGATGTCAGCGAGCGGACGAGTTTGTTGTCGGCGCGTTTTCTGGCCGGCAATCGAACGCTGGCCGATGAGCTCGATGCACAGTTTCGCGAGCAGGCGGAAGCCTCATCGGGTGCTGAATTTGTTGACGCCAAACTTAAGGAACGCGACCGACGGATCGCCCGCGCCGGGCGGTCCCGTTATACAGTTGAGCCCAATATCAAGGATTCCAAGGGTGGGCTCAGGGATTTGCAGCTCCTGCGCTGGCTGGCTCAATTTCTGTATGGTGCTGATGCTTTTGAGCGCTGGGTTGCTTCGGGCCTACTGACAGTTGCTGACGTTGAGAAGTATTTGAAAGCCAGTGATTTTTTGTGGACGACCCGGTTTCACCTCCACGATTTGACCGGCGGCAAGGACGATCGCTTAACGTTTGATCTCCAGCCCGAAATCGCGGCACGCCTCGGCTTTGATGACGGCGCGACAGAAATCGCTGTTGAACGTTTTATGCGACGCTATTTTCTGACCGCCATGGATGTCGGCTCACTGACACGGCTTGTCAGCGCCAAGCTGGAGGCTGACGCGTGGAAGACAACGCCGCGTGGTCTGGGTCGGTTCCTGCCCGGAAATGCGCTGGATGACGATGAGGGGGATGCGGCGTTTTCAGTTCGTGAGGGGCGTGTGGATTTCGCGGATCCCCGACAGATCGCCAAACAGCCCTATCTGTTGATGCGCCTGTTTCAGGCCGCCGCGGAACGCGAAGCGGATCTGCACCCCAATGCAATCGCGACCGTCGGGCGCTCCTTGCGGCTGGTTGATGATGATTTTCGTGACGATCCGCTTGTAAAACGTACGTTTTTTACGATTTTACTGGAATCATCGGAACCGCATATCATTTTGCGACTGATGACAGAGGCCGGTCTTCTGGGTCTTTATTTGCCGGAATTTGGGGCGATTGTCGCGCGCACCCAGTTCAATATGTATCACCGCTATACGGTTGATGAGCACACCTTGCATGCACTGGGTTTGATGCGTGAGATCGAACAGGGTCGCCACCCGGCCGACCATCCACTGGCCAGCAAGATTATCGGCGATATCAAATATCGCCGAGCGCTGCATCTGGCCATCCTGCTTCACGATACCGGCAAGGGTCAGGGCGATCAGTGTATTGAGGGCGCGGCGCGGGCTCGCGAAGCCTGCGAACGGCTTGGCCTGCCCGATGAAGAAACCGAATTGGTCGCCTGGCTGGTCAAGTCGCATTTGATCATGAGTGATACCGCGCAGCGCCGCGATCTGGGCGATCCTAAAACCGTCATCAATTTTGCGCGAACCGTCGGAACACTAGAACGTATGCGGCTTTTGCTCTTGCTGACAATTGTTGACATTCGTGCGGTCGGCGAGGGTGTCTGGAATGGCTGGAAGGGCCAGCTTCTCAGAGATTTGTACAGTGCAACCGAAGCGGTTCTGGCCGATGGCGCAGCGCTCGGCGGTACAGACAGCGAGGCCGAAGCCCGGTCCCGCCTGTCAGAAAAAGCCGCCATGGCGCGTGAACAGATCCGCATAAGATTGTCCCGGATTGATCCCGATTTTGCCAATGATTGGGCTGATGGGCTTGATGATGCCTACTGGCTCGCCTTCCGGTCGGAGGACCGGTTTCGCCATGCCGCATTCGCCCGCTCTGCGCGGGCATTGAGCCGCAGATCGGCTGTTGCCGTCCGCATTGACCGACGGCGCGTTGCCGCCGAAGTCATGATCCTGTCGCCCGATCGCGACGGTCTGTTTGCTGACATCGCCTCGGCGCTCTCCGATCTGGGCGCCAATGTCATCGGCGCACAGGTGACGACAACCCAATCCGGGCAGGCTTTTAATGTCTTCTTCGTTCAGGACGCCAATGGCCGACCCTACGGAATCGGACGGGCGCGCGCCCGCGATGCGTTGCTGGAACGGGTGCGCCGCGCCGCAGCCGGGGAAAAACTGCGACCGGTTGTAAAACGTGACCATTTATTGCGTCGACGCTCAGCGGCGTTTGATGTTCGGCCATCGGTCAGTTTTGACGACACCATCGCCCAAAACGCGACCGTTATTGAAGCGTCCGGACGGGACCGTCCAGGATTGCTGGCCGATCTGGCGCATGCGCTCGCCGCATCGGATGTTTCCCTTTTGGCCGCACAGATTGATGGATATGGCGAGCGCGCGGTCGATGTGTTTAATGTGGTGAAGGACGGTAAAAAACTCAAAAAGGGCCGGCATCGCGACAAATTGCGTGATCGTTTGCTGGAGGTTCTCGGCGAAGAAGAAGAAGCGTGGGCCGAACAGGCCCGCAATCGCGGCCTCGCCCGCGCCGAGCTCAGTGTGGGACGATAGATAGCGATGAGGCTTTTGCGATCCACAGCTGTTATTGGCATTCTGACAATGGGCAGCCGGGTGCTGGGCCTGGTGCGCGAAATGCTGCTCGCGGCCGCGCTGGGTGCCGGTCCTATTGCTGAAGCTTTTGTCGTCGCCTTTCGTTTTCCCAATCTGTTTCGTCGGTTTTTTGCTGAAGGCGCGTTCAATTCAGCTTTCGTGCCCTTGTATGCGCGCCGCATGGAGGCGGAAGGCGAGGCGTCTGCGCGCAATTTTGCCCGTGAAGTGATGTCGGTCCTGTTGGTCGTTTTGAGCGTCCTGACCATTATTGCCGAATTATCGATGCCCTGGATCATGCGCGCTCTGGCACCTGGCTTTCTGGATGATCCAGGAAAGTTCGAACTGACGGTCGTCTTCACGCAGATCACCATGCCCTATTTGATGCTGATGTCCCTGACAGCGATGATGGGCGGTGTATTGAACGCGCATGGCCGGTTTGCATTGGCGGCTGCAGCGCCAATTTTGCTCAATATTGTTCTGGTCGCCATTTTGGCGACGGCACCGGATGACGAGATCGCAACCGGGTATCGCCTGACAATCGGCGTGACGCTGTCAGGCGCCTTGCAGGCCCTGCTTTTGTGGTGGGGATGCAAGCGCGCCGGAATTGGCTTCCCGCTGCGCTGGCCGCGCCTGACGCCGGGTGTAAAGCGACTGTTTGTGCTGGGCGTTCCCGGTGCCATTGCGGCAGGCGTGACACAAATCAACATCACGATCAGCCAGATCATCGCCTCCTTGCAGGATGGCGCAGTGGCATTGCTGTATTTTGCCGACCGGCTCTATCAATTGCCGCTTGGCGTGATCGGGATCGCCATGGGGGTGGCTCTGCTGCCCGCCTTAATTGCGCTTCTGGTGATGCCGAACTTTTTGGTTGAAGGCCTGTTTATGCGCGGCGCTTTTACCGCTGAAAATGCTAATGCGACAGCGCTCGCAGTTCAGGCTTTCGCGGTGGGCCTGCCGGCCTTTGTGCTTATCAAGGTGTTTTCGCCCGGATTTTTCGCCCGCGAGGATACCGCGACCCCCATGAAGTTTGCCGCCTTTTCCATGCTGGCCAATATCATCGTCGGGGCCGGATTGTTCTTTTATATTCGTCAGACCCATCCAGATCTGGGCCATGTGGGTCTGGCTGCGGCCACGTCTCTGGCAGGCTGGATTAACGCGCTGATGCTGGGATGGCGATTGACCCAGAAGGGCGGTCTCAGCTTCGACCGTCGCTTGATGGGGCGTTTGCCAAGCCTGCTTGTATCAGCCGTGGCGATGGGTGGTTTTGTCGCCTTTGCGTCAAGTCATGCCGATACAGTGACACGCCATGCCCTGGATAGTCGCTTCTTTGCCGTCGCCATCGTGTCACTGGGCGGTCTGGCATTTTACGGCCTTTTCGCAATGATAACGGGCGCAATACGGATTTCAGAGTTGCGCGACGCTTTCTCGCGCGGTTAAGACGCGCCCTGTTCTGTTCTGCACCTGAAAGCCCGATCCATGAGTGAAGCCCCGACCTATTCCGGCCCTGAACGAATTTTTTCCGGCATGCAGCCCACTGGCGGCCTGCATCTTGGTAATTATCTGGGTGCTCTGAAAAACTGGGTCGCACTGCAAGACCGTGGTGCGGAGTGCATTTATTGCGTGGTCGACATGCACGCCATCACCATGCCGCACGAGGCCGGTGCGCTTCCCGATAAAATCCGGGCGGCGGCGGCGGCCTATATGGCGTCCGGCGTGGACCCGGCACGCTCGACCATTTTCTCGCAATCCTCAGTGACGGCACATGCCGAGCTGGCCTGGATATTCCAGTGCGCAGCGCGGCTGGGCTGGCTGGAACGCATGACGCAGTTCAAGGACAAGGCGGGCTCTGACAAGGAGCGCGCCAGTGTCGGCCTGTTTACCTATCCGGTCCTCCAGGCCGCGGATATTCTGGCCTACAAGGCGACCCATGTGCCGGTCGGAGAGGATCAGAAACAGCATCTCGAACTGTCACGCGATATTGCGGCCCGCTTCATGCGCGATTTCGATGCGGAAGGGTTTTTCCCACTGCCCGAGCCCGTGATTCAGGGCCCCGGCGCGCGGATTATGTCGCTGAAAGACGGGTCGAAGAAAATGTCGAAATCCGACCCGTCCGAATTGTCACGCATCAATTTGTCGGATGATGCCGACACGATCGCCAGGAAAATCAAAAAAGCCAAAACCGATCCCGAACCCCTTCCCGGCGATGTTGCCGGGCTGGAGGCGCGCCCGGAAGCGGCCAATCTTGTCGGTATTTACGCGGCGCTGGCCGAGACCAGCAAAGAGGCGGTGATTGCCGAATATGGCGGCCAGGGCTTTGGCGCGTTCAAACCGGCATTGGCCGATCTGGCCGTGACCGCTCTGGCACCGGTCGCGAACGAATATGCGCGACTGATGAATGACAAGGCAGAAATTGACCGGGTACTGGCGGCAGGCGCCGATAAAGCGCGCGCCATTGCCGACCCGATCATCACTGAGACCAAACGCCTTGTGGGCTATTGGAGCTAACCGGCTGGATGCTTTGTCGCATCGTCAAGAATCCAGATCGGTGTAGAAAAGTCTCGTTACAGTCAACGAGGCCTCTAGTCATGACCCGTACAGCCGTATTTTCCTCTGCCGCCCTGTTTCTGGCCGCCTGTGGTGGTGCGTCTGAACCCGCTGAGACCAACCGCGCTGATACGCATGAGGCGCATGCCCCGGACGAAACGCCCCACGTATCGCAGCAACAGACGCAGATCGATGTGCGCATCGCCTGGATGCGCCCGCACCCGCAAGGGCGCGATGTGACGGCAGCCTATATCGTTGTTCAGCTGGAGGCGGGGACCGAAGATCTGTTCACCGGCGCACGCATTGACGGCGCGCAGCGGGTTGAACTGCACGGGCACACAATGACCGCTGATGGCATGATGCAGATGCGCGCTATCGGGCCGCAAAGGCTCGCCGGTGAAGGCCCGCTTGTCTTTGCCCCAGGCGCGCGCCATCTGATGGTTTTTGGCCTGAGCGCCGTGGCAGAAGGCGACAGCGTGCCCGGTGTATTGCTGTTCCAGAACGCCGGTGAGGTGCCGGTCATGTTCGAAGTGCGGTCCATGCCGCCCGGTCTCGCGACCGATTACTGAAGATAGGCTTCGGGATTATAGGCTTTGGGCGGTTTGGGTCTGAAAACCCAGGCAAACCAAAGGCCAATGCCGACCGGCGCGATCACGGCCAGCCCGATCATATTGTCATTGCGAAGCAATGTAATCGCCGTAAAGAGGCCAATGGCCGCCATGGCGATCCCCAGACCGGTCATGACCCAGCGAAATCCAAGGGATGCGCCCTCCAGAAAGGCGATTTGCCCGGAAAAGGGCATCAAGGCTTCGTGCAGGGTTTTCAAAAACCCGCGAAACTCAACCGCCTGATTGCGCCAGTTTCCGACGCCAAGCCAGTGTCGCGAGCCAAAAACGATTTGCGTCCCGGACCGGCCCCTGACCCGGCAGACAATCTGGGTGTCCTGACCGGCCATTTCGATTGCCAGGCGCACCTCGCACACCTCGTCAAACCGCAAGGCCTGTTTGACGACACCGTCCCGATGAACCCTCAAACGCTGGTCATCAATATCGATCAGGCATGGCTTTGACGTGGCATTTCGGCGGTCTGAATATTGGATCGACATGGGTGGGGTTTTAGACCTGTGTTTGCACGAAGGCGAGAACTACACTGGACGCGCCGGAAAAGACACGCCAACCTGTGACTCGCATGAGTGATCAGCCCCGCAAATTCCTTGTCGTCGCCGACGCCAGCGAAGAGTGCCACAGCGCGCTTTATTTCGCGGCGCGCCGTGCTGTGGCGACCGAAGGATTGCTGACAATCCTGGCCGTGCTGGAGCCTTCCAACTTTGACCACTGGATCGGCGTATCCGAAACCATGCGGCGCGAGGCCGAGGAAAGCGCGACGCAATTGATGGAATCGCTGGCCGAAGAGGCCGAAGGTATAACCGGCGTTCGCCCTGAAATGCTGCTGCGTGAAGGCGATCGTCGTGAATGCCTGTCGCAACTGGTTGAAGAAGACGAGGCGATTGCCTTGTTGGTGCTGGGCGCTTCGGAATCCGGAGAAGGCCCGGGGCCGCTGGTTTCCGCGCTGGCCCGCGGCAAGGGCCTGTTCGGATCGCGTCCCATTCCGATCACGGTTGTGCCCGGCGGTCTGTCTTATGAGGCGATTGACGCCATGACCTGAGGTCGGGGCCTTGAACCGGTGCCCGGAAACGGCCATTTCACTTGTGAATTCCGATAAAAGGCCATGCCATGTTCATCCAGACCGAACCCACACCAAACCCGCAAACCCTGAAATTCCTGCCAGGCCAGGACATCTCGCCCGACGAACCGCGCGAGTTTGCGACACCTGAAGACGCGGAAAGTTCCACACTGGCCCGCGAATTGTTTGCCGTTGATGGCGTGACCGGCGTGTTCTTTGGCGCCGATTATGTCTCGGTGTCGAAAGATGCCAGCATTGAATGGCCGCATATCAAGCCCGCCATTTTGGGTGCGATTATGGACGCCCTGACATCCGGCGAGCCGATTGTGATCGGCGATGCGCTTGATGAGACCGGCCCTCTTGACGGGTTGTCAAAGGAAATCAAGGAGCTCATCGACACGCGCGTGCGCCCGGCGGTGGCGCGCGATGGCGGCGATATCATCTTCAAGGGGTTTGACGAAACCACAGGCATTGTCGCCTTGGTGATGCGCGGGGCCTGTGCGGGTTGCCCGTCGTCCACGATGACGCTGAAATCAGGTATTGAAAATCTGCTGAAACATTATGTCCCGGAAGTTCGTGAAGTCGTCGCCGTTGGATAATTCCTTGGGTTAAGAGTTATTCTGTTTGCGACATTATTCGCGCGCCCGATCCGGTCTATGTCAGCTCTCCAACCCTTATCGCCATATCCGGAGACCTCTTGTGACCGCACAGAACACCGCCTTGCCTGATGCCAGCCTTGACCAGCTTTTTTTGACGGCCCGCACGCATTATTCATGGCAGGACCGCAATATTCCTGAAACCACGATCCGTGCGCTCTACGAGACCCTGAAAATGGGACCGACGTCGATGAATAATTCGCCCGCGCGATTTGTGTTCATCGGCAGTGAAGACGCCAAGGCGCGGCTCAAACCGCATTTGGCCGGGGGCAATGTCGAACAGACAATGACCGCGCCGTGGACCGTGATTATTGCCTGGGACAAGGAATTCTACGAGCAAATGCCAAAGCTTTTTCCGGCCAATCCCAAGGCACGCGATATGATGAAGGCTGGCGCAGACGAGCATGGGTTTCGCAATGGCACGCTGCAGGGCGCTTATCTGATCCTGGCTGCGCGAGCGCTGGGGCTCGATGCCGGACCCATGTCGGGCTTCAATGCGGCAGGTGTCGATGCGGACTTCTTTGCCAATGACCCGGACCGCAAAAGCTGGTCGACGAATTTTCTGGTCAATCTGGGTTATGGCGATGGTGCCAAACAATATCCGCGCGGCCCGCGACTTTCATTCGACGAGGCCGCCCTCATCGTTTAAGTCCCGCAACGCTATGCGGCTTCTGGTGATCGATACGGCCAATGAATTTTGCTCGGCGGCCTTAAGGCAGCCGGGGGCAGGCGATATTATTGTCAGCCAGCAGATTGGGCGCGGTCATGCCGAACGCCTCGCACCCATGGTTGAGGCCCTGCTGGCGCGCGCCAATCTGCCCCCGTCAGAGATTGATCGTATTGGCGTCACCACCGGGCCGGGCAGTTTTGCCGGCGTGCGGGTCGGCATCGCATTTGCGCGCGGACTGGCGCTGGCTGTGGATGCTGATTGTATCGGCGTGTCCAGCCTGGCGGCTTTGGCGCACGGTGCGGCGTCTAAAGGCCATGATCCGGTTTGTGTCATCCATGATGCGCGGCGCGGCGAATTCGTGGTTCAGGTTTTCCGCAGCGGCCAGGCGGATACGCCCCCGCAGCGCCTTTCGATGGAGGCTGCCACGGCTATCGCGCAGCACGGCGACGCGATGAACTATACAGGATCTGGTGCGAATCTGTTGGCGGCGGTCGCTGGAGACGCAGACTTGACGCGCATGGCAGGCCGGCTGGATATGTCCGCAGTTCTGGATTTAGCAGGCAATTCCGAGGTGTCCTGTCAACCGCCTTCGCCTTTCTACGCAAGGCCACCCGATGCCAAACTGCCAGGCGGCGCGGCTCCATGACAGGAATTGTCAGGATAGGGCCTGAGGACGCCAAATCAGTATCAGTTTTGCATGCGCGTTGTTTCCCGACCGGCTGGAGCGCCCGAGATATGGACAGCCTGCTGCGCCAATCCGGCGTGGCCGGATTCAAGTCTGCTGACGGTCAGGGTTTCATCCTGATTCGCCGGGTCATTGATGAAGCCGAAATTCTGACCATCTGCGTTGATCCGTCAGAAAGGCGGCACGGGCTGGGCCGTGACCTTTTGGACGCCGCGATACACGAAGTCGCCAGCCAGGGCGCGACGCGGATCTTGCTGGATGTCTCGGTCAACAATCTGGCAGCCTGCAAGCTCTATCAGAATGCGGGGTTTTCCGAGACGGGTCGGCGACGCGCCTATTATGCTGACGGCAGCGACGCCATTTTGATGGAAAAACACCACAAGATGGCGGCCACGATCTGAGCTGGCTGAAAGCCCTTGTTCCAAAGGTAATGGACGATTGCGCATGAAGCCCTTATGTCTGATCACATGACGCAACAGGGATCACACGGCATGCCGGACAGAATTGAAAAACTGTGTGTGGATAAAGGTCTGCGCATGACCGACCAGCGCCGGGTGATTGCGCGCGTTTTGTCAGAATCAGAAGACCATCCCGACGCTGAAGAATTGCATCGCCGTGCCGTGATTGTGGATTCCAACATATCCTTGGCTACGGTCTATCGCACCGTGCGCCTGTTCGAGGAAGCCAGCATCATCGAACGCCACGATTTTCGTGATGGGCGCGCGCGCTATGAAGAAGCGGGCGATGACCACCACGATCACCTGATTGATCTGAAAACCGGCGAAGTCATCGAATTCGTCAATGAAGAGATTGAGCGCCTGCAGGAAGCTGTCGCGCGCAAGCTGGGATACAAACTTGTCGATCACCGCCTGGAGCTTTACGGCAGGCGCTTGAAAGACGGCGAATAACCCGCCCCGTTTATCTAAAAGGTTTTGCCCTGACATGACGGACCGCAAGCCGGGCAAACACGCGCTCACCTTCATTTTTATAACGGTTCTGATCGACATGATCGGCATTGGCATCATTTTGCCAGTCTTGCCGGGATTGCTCGTTGACCTGACGGGCCAGCCGCTGGCCAATGCTGCTCTGTGGGGCGGCGCGCTGGCGACACTCTACGCCCTGATGCAGTTTGTATTTGCGCCCCTGATTGGCAATTTGTCGGATCGATTTGGCCGCCGGCCAGTTCTGCTGTATTCCATGGCCGGTTTTGCGCTGGATTATCTGATCATGGGATTGGCCCCCGTTTTGTGGGTGCTGTTTATCGGGCGTGCCCTGTCAGGGGTTTTCGGGGCCACGATGACCACGGCAGGTGCCTATATCGCCGACATCACGCCGCCTGAAAAACGCGGTGGAAATTTTGGTCTAATTGGCGCGGCTTTCGGGCTCGGATTTGTGATCGGACCGGCCGTCGGCGGCGTGCTGGGTGAAATTGATATCCACCTGCCCTTCTTTGCCGCCGCCGTATTATCCATGCTCAATTTGATCTATGGATATTTTGTCTTGCCGGAAACGCTGGCTCCGGAAAACCGGCGGGCCTTCAGTTTCAAGAATGCCAATCCGCTGGGCGCCCTGAAAGATATTCGTCCCTATCCGGTCGTATATGGGCTTATGGGCGCATTTGGACTGTTTTTTCTCGGACACACCTCCCTGCCGATCGTCTGGTCTTATTTTGGCATGGAGAGCTTTGGCTGGAGCCAGTTGGATGTCGGTCTGTCGCTCACGGCGGTCGGGCTTTTGACCGCTATCGTACAAGGTGGTCTCGCCCGTATACTAATCCCCAAAATGGGTGCGAAAATGGCGGCGCTTTTCGGGTTTTCTGTCGCGACCCTGTCTTACTTTGCCTATGCATTTGCGCCCAATCCGGCCTTTATCTATGCCGTGATCGTCGTCGGATCGATCGCGGGAATTGGCGGCCCGGCCCTGCAAGGCATCGTGTCCAATGAAGTGCCGGCCAATATGCAAGGTGCGCTGCAGGGCGCAATCGGCAGCGTGCGCGGGCTGACAGCCGTTATCGGGCCCGGAATCATGACCTGGATTTTCTTCCTGTTCGCCAGGGATGATGCCGTGATCTATCTGCCCGGCGCGCCCTTTGTTCTGGCCGGGCTGCTGTCTGTCGGCGCGGTTTACATAATCTGGCGCGTCATTGGTCATCGCAAAGTCGTTGCGTGATCGTGCCCTGCCCTTGCAAGGCAGGCGTGTTTCGACCATAACCCGCCGCTCGTTTTTATGCGCTGGAAGCTGGCGCGAACAATAGCCAAGGGTGGCGCAAGGAATTGCGCCCAACCGATATGAGCGCAGCGCGCAAGACTCTCTATATCAAGACTTATGGGTGCCAGATGAATGTGTACGATTCGCAGCGTATGCGCGACGTACTCAATCCGCTGGGCTATGAGCCAATTGATGCGCCCGATGAGGCGGATCTTGTTGTTCTCAACACCTGTCATATTCGTGAAAAAGCGTCGGAAAAACTCTATTCCGAGCTCGGTCGCCTGCGCCCGATGAAGGACGCAAAGGCAAAAACCGGCGCGCCGATGACGATTGCCGTTGCCGGATGTGTCGCACAGGCTGAGGGCGCGGAGATTATGCGCCGCGCACCGACCGTCGATCTGGTTGTAGGTCCGCAGACCTATCACAAGCTGCCCGAGCTGATCGCCAAAACCCATCGTGATCGCGGTGAATCCCTGGAAACCGAATTCGAGGTCGAAGCCAAGTTCGACGCGCTGGCGATTGATCGTCGATCAGACGGTCCTGCCGCCTTTGTTACCGTGCAGGAGGGTTGCGATAAATTCTGTACCTTCTGTGTGGTGCCCTATACGCGCGGCGCAGAATGGTCGCGCCCGGTTGATCAGATTGTTGCGGAAATTCGCGCTCTGGCGGCGCAGGGCGTGCGCGAGGTCACGTTGCTGGGGCAGAATGTCAACGCGTTTCACGGCGCGCCGCCTGCCGGTCGCGAAGATGACGGTGTTTGGGGGCTCGGCCAGCTTGTGCGCCACATCGCGCTGATCGGCGGCATTGAGCGCATTCGTTTTACGACCTCACACCCAAAAGACATGGATGAGGATTTGATTGCGGCCTTTGCCGATACACCCAAACTGATGCCGTATTTCCATCTGCCGGTTCAGTCGGGGTCGGATAAAATTCTCAAATCAATGAATCGCAGCCATAGCGCGGCCGAGTATATCGATATTATTGACCGTCTGCGCGAAACACGTCCGGATATCGCCATATCCGGTGACATGATTGTTGGCTTTCCCGGTGAAA
>CAXBKM010000021.1:0-13262 GCA_963976265.1 uncultured Maricaulaceae bacterium | reverse complement strand
AATTCATGGACTATAAATGCGGCTATTGCCGTGTGGCCGCACGTTGGATCAATTCGGCGATGGAAACCCATGGCGACCAGATCCGCTTTATCCTGAAAGAATACCCGATCCTGGGCGAGGAATCGCGTGAAGCTTCACGCGCTGCGCTCGCCGCCCTGCGTCAGGGTGAGGACGAATATTTTGCCTTCCACACTGCCATGATCCAGTCCAGCGGCCCGCTGCCCTCTGGCCGAATCGACAATTTTGCTGCGGTCGCCGGTCTCGATGTCGACCAGATGCGTGCCGATATGGAAGACCCGGCGATTGATGCCCATCTCGAAGACATTTACCGCCTCGGTCGTACGCTCGGCGCGGACGGCACACCCTTCTTCATCGTGGATGGCATGCCGGTTCCGGGTGCCAATACCCAGGCGCTCGAAGCAGCGCTTCAGCAGGCGATTGCCCGCGTAGAGGGCTAACCTCTACTCTGTGGCGATTTCGATCATGACCTCATTGCGCCGGAATGGTCCGGGCGTCCAGGGTGGGCTGTATCCGGCATAGACCGGCTCGCCAATTGCTGTCAGCCCGCGCTCGGCCAGGAAGGCTTCCAGCTCGGCCTGATGCGCCATCATGGCGCGGTCATTGCCGCCGCCATTAAACCGGATCGCTGCGATGCGCCTGCCGGGCACTTCACGCAATGTCACCGCATTGCTGTCCGGCTCTGGCAAGGTCTCCATCGTCCATTCCTCGGGCATCACAAAGGCAACGGTCCAGCGACCATCCTCACCGGGCGTCGTGGTCACGGGGGCCGTCATGGCGATCTCCTGACCACCAGACCGTGTTGTCGTCACAGGGGCGGTCATCGCGATTTCTTCCCGCGGGGAATTGCCGCCAAAGATGTATCCGGCAAGCGGCCGGAAGCCGCGACTGCTCGCTTCGCGGCGCGAGCCGGTGATTTCAACTTCAGCCACGATCATCGGCGCGTAGTCGCGGATTTCGATATCGCCGACGCGCTCAACGACCGTATGGGGTGGCTCATCAGCGGCCATGGCGGGCGCTCCGGCCAGGATGAAGGGAAGCGCCAGAAGAAGGGGGAGTTTCATGATTGCCTCGCAAAATGGTCATGCAAACTCTTACGGGGCGGGGCGGTGACTGGATCAGGTCACCCAGACTTCAGGCTGTGTCGACCCCGGTGCCGCCCGGCGGCAATCCGGTAGTCCTAAGACCACAGAGACGCGCCGCATAATGCGGGGCATGACGCATCCTCAGGCAAAATTGGACACTACATCCGAAACACGCCGAACCTGGTGTCCGGGAATGGCGCGTTGAGCGAGGCTGACAGGGCGAGCGCGATCACCTTGCGGGTATCGGCGGGCGCGATGACGCCATCATCCCAAAGCCGCGCGGTGGAGTAGTAGGGCGAGCCTTCGCGCTCATACATGTCGCGGATCGGCGTCTTGAATTTGGCTTCATCGTCTTGCGACCAATCCTCGCCGCGCGCTTCCATGCCGTCGCGTTTGACGGTGGCCAGAACGGCGGCAGCCTGTTCCCCGCCCATCACGGAAATGCGCGCATTGGGCCACATGAAGAGGAAGCGCGGCGAATATGCCCGTCCGCACATGCCGTAATTGCCCGCGCCGTATGAGCCGCCAATGATGATGGTGATTTTCGGCCCGGCAAAGCAGGACACGGCAGTGACGAGTTTGGCGCCATTCTTGGCGATGCCGCCGGCCTCGTATTTCGAGCCGACCATGAAGCCGGTTATGTTCTGCAGGAAGACCAGCGGGATTTTGCGCTGAGCACACAATTCAATGAAATGCGCGCCTTTCTGTGAGCTTTCAGAGAACAATATGCCGTTATTGGCAATAATCCCGACCGGCATGCCGTGCAGGCGGGCAAATCCACACACCAGGGTTTCACCGAAGAGTTTCTTGAATTCGTCGAATTCCGATCCGTCGACAATGCGCGCAATCACTTCGCGCACATCATAAGGCGTACGCAGATCGGTCGGCACGACGCCGTGAAGCTCGTCCGGGCTGTGAAGCGGGTCGCGCGGCTCCTCAATCGTCATCTCATGGGATTTGGTCGTGTTGAGATTGCCTACCACGCGCCGCGCAATGAACAGCGCATGCTCGTCATTCGTCGCATAATGGTCGGCCACGCCCGATTGGCGCGTATGGACATCCGCCCCGCCGAGATCTTCCGCTGAAATCACCTCGCCTGTTGCGGCCTTCACCAGGGGCGGCCCGGCCAGAAAAATCGTGCCCTGATTGCGCACGATAATGGTTTCATCCGACATGGCCGGGACATAGGCACCGCCCGCGGTGCAACTACCCAAAACCGCCGCGATTTGCGGAATGCCTTGCGATGACATTTGCGCTTGATTGTAGAAGATACGGCCAAAATGCTCGCGATCAGGAAAGACTTCGGCCTGATGGGGCAAATTCGCACCGCCGCTATCAACCAGATAAACGCACGGCAAACGGTTTTCGCGTGCGATTTCCTGTGCCCGAAGATGCTTTTTGACTGTCATCGGATAATAGGTGCCGCCTTTGACCGTCGCGTCATTGCACACGATCATCACTTCGCGGCCCGAGACACGGCCCACACCGGCGATCATCCCGGCACCATTGATGTCATCGTCATACATGCCATTGGCCGCCAGGGCGCCAATTTCCAGAAAAGGCGAACCGGGGTCCAGCAAGCGCTCCACCCGGTCGCGCGGCAGCAATTTCCCGCGCGAGACATGCTTGTCGCGGGCACGGTCCGAGCCACCCTTGGCCGCAATCGCGGTGCGCTCTCTTAATTCTGCAACGAGCGTTTCCATGGCCTTGCGATTGGCCGCGAAGCCATCGGAATTCACATCAAGCGCGGTGGTCAATTGGGTCATGAAAAACGGGCCAATCATTCTCAGGGCTGGAACGCCCCCAATTAAGCCGGGCAGAGACCGTTAGGCAATGCTTCTCGCAGCGTGCCCGCCATACAGCGTGCATCCAAAGCGGCCAGACCAGGCATCTCAAACCTGTTCACTTTGGGAGACAAACACATGTTACGAACACTATTCGCGATCGCGGCCCTGACCGTACTGAATGCCACACCGGCTATTGCGCAGGAGGCTGATGACCGGCCCGAAGTGATGGTGCTCGGCATGTTTCACTTTACCGGTGGCGGCTCTGATTACGTCAATTCAGCGGTCGATGATTATCTCGGGGCTCAGCGCCAGGCCGAGATTGTCGACCTGGTCAACGCATTGGCCACGTTCAACCCAACGAAAATTGTCGTTGAGCTGACGCCGGATGCCGAAGATCGTTTCAATGCGCGTTATCAGGCCTACCGGGCCGGTGATCATGAACTGACGGTCAATGAACGCCAGCAAATCGGCATGCGCCTGGCCGCCCAGTTGGGGCATGATCGGCTCTACGCCTCGGATTTCAGTTCAGGCATGGATTTCGAGGGCATGATGGCTGCCGGGCAGGAGAACGGCCAGGACCATTTACTGTCCCGCCTGCCTCGCCTGATGGCGGACATCGAGGCGCTCGACGCGCGTTTGAACCGCCCGGACGTTTCGGTATCACAGCGCTTGCGCGTCTATAACACGCCGGAATTTCTGGCCAGTCATGACGTCTATCTGACGCTGGCCCAGATGGGCTCTGTCGAAAATCCGGCAGGTGCCGTCGAAATGGCCAATTGGTGGGGCCGCAATCTGCATATCTTTGCGCAAATCGCCCAGCTCAGCGAACCGGGCGACCGCATTCTCGTTATCTACGGATCCGGGCACAAATTCCTGCTCGATCAATTTATAAACGACGCGGCAGAGCTCGAATGGATCGACTCACTCGATTATCTGGAGGAATAGCGCCGAACCCTCATCGCAGAGCGTCGGCGCGCGCGGTGTGCCAGTCACGCACGCGTTCGACGATCTCCGGATTGGGCATGTCCGTTCCGCCCGTCATCCAGAGGACGAAATTATCGGCCATCGTCTCTTCCGGGTGAATGATATACCCCGTATTGCGCCCAATCGCGTCGAGGAAGCCGGGCGCGGTGCCGGGGTCGAGGATCAGTGCGTCACCCGCGTCATCCATCACCGCATCGCAGCGGCCATCAGTGACATCAACCGTAATCAGCCCAAAGCCGAAATAACTGCCAAATCCGCCCTCGCGACTTGCCAAATACCCGCCTTCAGGCAAATACAGATACGGCAAGACGCCGTCGCCAGCCTCCAGTAACAGCGGAATATAGTGTTCCGACACAGGCGCATCAGGATTGGTCAAACGGCGCGCATACAGATTGGCGGGCGGTTCAAAGGCGCAAGGCTCATAGCCCAGCAAGGCATAGGCTTCATCGCGCTGCCCTGCATTATGTCGCGACAGAACATGATAGAGTTCGTGGTAAAAAATCACCCTGAATTGGTCATCAGCCATGTCCGACATATCACCGGGATAGACGATGGCATTGGCGCGCGTATGCGGAAATCCGCCATCAATGCTGGCATCTGTGCGAATGAAGTAGATGGTTTCTGGCAGCAAGGGCTCCAATAGCGCAAGATTGCCTGCTTCAGCTTCAAGCAGTGCATTGATCCGAGCCTTCTCCTCATCGGTGTACTCCATAGCAGCGGCCGTAAAGCGCGCGATCAATGAGTCCATGGATTGATCAGTTTCACTTTGCAGGCGGACACCAATTTCCAGGGCACCAAAGCGGGACAAAACCTCGTCCTGCGCGGTGAGAATGGAAACCGCCTCATCGCGCGTCGCAAATTCGAAATCTGCCGCCAGAACGGGCGTGCTGATGCTCATAATTGCCGCAAGGGAGGTCAGGGTCTGGTTATGCCGCATGGAATCGTCCTTTATCGAATACCTGTTTGGCTGAACCTTGCCTTGGACGGGCATAATTTGCCAAGCGTTGTCTTGATCCGGACACACAGCCCGCGTTTAACTGCGAAAAGCAATCCATGCAGGCTATAAACCACTCATGCGCCTCAATCTCTCCTTTCTGAATTTCTTCGACAATGTCGGTAAGGCCGCTCTGGCTGCCGTTGAGGACGAAGTTGAATGGTTCTGCCTGCCCGCGGGCAAGCATCTTTTCGCCGAGAATGACCCGGCAGATGCTTTTTACCTGGTTCGTTCCGGAGCGTTGGCCGCGTTTCGCGACGGGCCGATGGGCCGGCCCAATCTGATCGGCTATATCCGCGCCGGTGAACCGGTTGGCGAGATGTCCCTGCTCGAAGAGCGCCCGCATTCGGCCACCGTCTATGCAATGCGCGATTCGGAAATTGTACGCCTGCCAAAGGCCTCGTTTGATCGGCTGGCCGATAAACACCCGTCGCTCATGCGTGAGCTATCAAAAATGATGCTGCGGCGTTTGCGGTCTGGTCCTCTGCGCGGCGGATCGGAACCCCGCATTTTCGCACTCGTCTCAACGTCGCCAACCGTCGATCTCGATTTCCGGGCGCGCGCCCTGCAGGACGCGCTTTCCGAAATTGGCGTCACGTCGGCTATTGCCGGTGATGAATGCGCCGACTGGCCCGGCCCGAAGCTCGACCAGTTCGAAGCCTCGCATGATCTGGTTATTCTGACAGCCCGATTGGGCGATCCTGCGTGGGCGCGGCGCGCCATGGCGCGCGCAGACAGGACCTGGCTATTGGCGCGCAGCGATGCCCGTCCTTCACGACCCATTTTGCCGCCCGACAAAACCCCGGCAACCACATTGAAACTGCTCGATGTTGTCCTGCTTCATCACGAAGGCGTGACACAGGCGGCCCGGCCAAAGGACTGGGCGGACGCATCAGATGCCGCGCGCGTCTTTCACTGGCGACAAGGCTCGAAAGACGACATTCAACGCCTTGCCCGGACGCTGGCCGGGCGCTCAATCGGGCTTGTTCTGTCTGGCGGCGGTGCACGTGCCTACGCCCATATCGGAGCGGTCCGTGCCTTCACCGAAATGGGTATACCGTTTGATTTTATCGGCGGCGCCTCCATGGGCGCCATCGTCGGGGCTGGCGTTGCACTCGACTGGAGCCAGGAAGAGCTCGTTGACCGAATCCACGAGGCCTTCGTGGCGTCCAACCCGCTTTCCGACTGGCAATTGCCGGTCGTATCACTGGCACGTGGGGCCAAGGTTGATGCACGGCTCAAAAAACACTTTGGTGAAGTCGACATTGCCGACATGAAACGCCCCTATTTCTGCGTTTCGTCAAACCTGTCCAATGGCACGCCGCGAGTGCACCGCGGCGGTTTGTTGCGCGAAGGCTTGCGTGCCTCCATCGCTTTGCCCGGCATTTTGCCACCGGTTGTGGATGGCGAGGATTTGCTGGTGGATGGCGCGGTCTTCACCAATTTTCCATCCGAACAGATGCGCGCCTTCCATCGTGGTGCCAATATCGGTTCAGACGTGACCCGCGCGCGCGGTGTCGATCCGCAGGATTTTGTTGATCCTCCCAGTTTTTACGGCTGGGTCCGCAAGCACGGCTTTGGCGAGCCTCCGCCGATTGCCTCCCTGCTGATGCGGGCTGCCACCGCCGGGACAATGGTCAGCAAGCATGCCGAATTTCTGGATGCGGTTGATCTCGTTGCCCTGCCGGAAACCGATACCGATCTGCGTGAATGGAAACGTTTCCACGACACCATTGAATCCGGTTATGCTGCGGCAATGAAAGCGGTCGACAGCATGGATGATGAGGTTAGAACCCGCTTGGGGCTTTAACCGCCTTCCGGACGCGGTGCCAGCCAGATCGCGCGGCGCGCCGTATGGTCGAGGCGACAGCCTGCTGTCACAACGCGCGCCAGACTGCCACCCTCGAACATACCTGACTCATAGGTACAATCGGCATCGCGCAACGCAATCCAAGCCCTCTGGGCCTCGCGGAGTCGTTCTGCCTGACGCGCCTGCATGTCAGCCAGGTCGGCATCCTCATAGGTCACCGAGTAAAATGCCATGCTCTGCGCATAGCGTGCGTTCAGCAAGTCGTCCCAAGCTGCTAGTTCGCGGTTGGAACAGCCAACCATGCCCACCGTGGTTTCGCCACCGGGTTCTTCCATGCAAGGCATAGAAATCACACCAATACATGTGCCTTCATCGCTCGTATTATTGGCAATGCATTCAAGCAATGTTGCCTGGTCTGCGACAGCCTCAGACTCGTTATCATCCGACTTGGCGTTGGCAGCCGCAGTGGCCAAAATCAGACTGCTACACAGGGCCAAAATTCGCATTATCGATACTCCGGATTGGGATGGTCGAACCGAGCACCCTTGTCCCACGCGTCACGCGAATTGCCCTCATTGGGCAGACCACCCGCATCTTTGAGCATGCGGGCCGTATGCATCAGATTCCAGGTCATGAAGGTCGTATTGCGCTGGGTGAATTCATTGTCGAGACCGACATGGCGGCCATTCTCGGCCTTGTCGCCATAGCTGGCACCAGGCCCAGCCTCACCGATCCAGCCACAATCGGCCTGTGGCGGGATCATGTATCCAATGTGCTGCAGCGCGTAGAGGACGCTCATCGCCACATGTTTGATACCGTCTTCATTGCCCGTCACGACGCAGCCGGCAGTCTTGCCGTAGAACACATACTGGCCCTTGTCGTTTGTCAGGCCCGATTGCGCATAAAGCCGTTCGATCAGAACGCGGCAAACCGAGCTTTCCTCGCCCAGCCAGATTGGCGTGCCGACGATCAGAATATCTGCGGCTTCGACCTTTTCCCAGATCGTCGGCCATTCGTCGGTGTCCCAGCCCTGCTCTGTCATGTCGGGATAGACACCAAAAGCGATGTCATGATCGACCAATCGGATCAGATCGGTTGAGACGCCATGCTTGTCCATAATCGCTCGCGAACGCGCCATCAGCAATTCGGTGTGAGACAGTTCGGGCGATTTCTTCAGCGTCGTGCCGATAAACAGGGCTTTGAGGTCGGAGAAATCGGTCACTGCGTGCCCCCGCCATCACAATTTACATAGTCTTCGACGCGATCAAAATCGCGATTATCCCATCGCAGAACACCGTCCTGAGGCGAACTGAAATAGAAGTCTGCCTCATATGCCTCGCCCTCGCCGCCCATGCACTGCGCGGTGAAATGCGTTACACCATCAGCGCTGATATCGGTGCTCGTGATCGAGCATTCGTCCAAGCCAACGATGACGTCGTATTGCGAGATGACAACCACACCGTCGCGCATGGCATTATCTTCAGAGCAGGCCTCGTACTGAATGCCCCAACTGCCATATATCCCGCCTGAGGCCGCCATCTCGTCGACGCCCATTTCCTCCATCATTTCGTTGTCAGCGACGTCCTGCGAGCCATCTGACGACGGTGCCGAACAGGCCATGGCGAAAAGAGCAACGGTCGTCGATAAAAACAGCGTTCTCATGGAATACTCCCGGTCAGGTTTCTTGTTTCAAACAAAACCCTAGCAGAAGACCGTCCTAGATAAAGGCGTAATCGAAAATGGTATGGAGGGCGGCTAAGGCGCTGCCTTCTGCTGCCAGAGTTCGATTTTGACCCCGTCGCAATCCATAATCCAGGCGAACTCACCATAGCCTTCATCGGTATGCCCGAGAATTTCGATACCCTTGGCTTTGAGTTGCTCGATCATTTCCCCAAGATCATCAACCCGGAGATTGATCATGAATCCCTTGTCGCTGGGTTTGAAATAGTCATCGCTACTAAACGGACCGATCAGGCTGTAGGGCTGATCGCCGGTCTCTTCAGACCATTTGAGCATCGGACCGTATTCGCCCTCCAGCCCCAGTTTGTCCTTATACCAGGCGCGCGTCGCCTCCGGGTCTTTCACGACGTGGAATATGCCACCAAGCCCTGTGATTTTCGCCATGGGTCATACCTCGCCGCTTCGCCGCGAAACGGAGATTACCAGCAACCGCAAATATTGTCAGGACGGGTCAGGCGCTTTCGTTGAACAGCTCGCGGCCGATCAGCCAGCGGCGGATTTCGCTCGTCCCGGCACCGATCTCGTAAAGCTTGGCGTCGCGCAGCAAACGGCCCGTCGGGTATTCATTGATATAGCCATTGCCGCCCAGAAGCTGAATCGCATCGAGCGCCAATTGGGTCGCGGTTTCAGCCGAATAGAGGATCGCACCGGCGGCGTCCTTGCGAGTGGTTTCGCCGCGATCACAAGCCTTGGCGACCGCATAAACATAGGCGCGCGCTGCATTCATGCGGACATACATGTCGGCCAGCTTGCCCTGCACCAATTGAAATGAGCCTATGGGCTGATCGAATTGTTTGCGCTCATGCACATAGGGCAACACCACATCCATGCAGGTCTGCATGATGCCGATGGGACCGGCAGACAGCACAGCACGTTCATAGTCCAGACCGGACATCAGGATTTTCACCCCGCCACCAATCTCGCCCATGATGTTTTCTTCCGGCACTTCGCAGTCTTCGAAAACCAGTTCGCCGGTTTCAGAACCGCGCATGCCCAGCTTGTCGAGCTTTTGGGCGATGGAAAAACCAGCCATATCCTTCTCGATCAAAAAGGCGGTGATACCTTTTGATCCGGCCTGGGGGTCGGTCTTGGCATAGACCACCAGAACATCGGCTGTTGGCGCGTTGGTGATCCACATTTTTGAGCCGTTTAGGACATAGCGGTCGCCCTTCTTTTCGGCCTTCAAACGCATGGAGACAACATCGGAACCCGCGCCCGGCTCGGACATGGCGAGCGCGCCGACATGTTCCCCGGTTACCAGCTTCTCGAGATAGCGGGCTTTCTGGTCATCATTGGCCCAACGGCGGACCTGATTGACGCAAAGGTTGGAATGCGCGCCATAGGACAGGCCCACCGAGGCCGATCCGCGTGATATCTCTTCCATCGCGATGACGTGTTCGAGATAGCCCAGGCCCGTACCGCCCCACTCTTCTTCCACGGTGATGCCCAGCAAGCCCAGATCGCCCATTTTACGCCAGAGGTCGGGCGGGAAGATATCCGTCTTGTCAATTTCCGCGGCGCGAGGCGCGATCTCGTCGCTGGCGAAGCTGCGGACAGTGTCGCGGATCATCTCGGCAGTGTCGCCAAGGTCGAAATTCATTGAGGGGTATTGGTTCGGGATCATGATCGGGACATGGCGCAAAGCACCCATCGGGTCAAGCGTCCGCCCCTTTAAATTCGTCTCATGATGACTTTTTGAAGAGCCGTCCAAGCAACATGATCGATGCACCTGCAACCAGTATGAAACCCGCCAAAGCGACGGCAGGGCCGATGAACAGGCTGCGCGTGTCGAGATAATGGTCGATCTGCATCATGGTGTCCCAGAGACCAGCCACCATCACGACCATGCCGAGCGCGAGCACGATCAATACGCCCCAACCACCGGACGTCGAAGACGGCGCAGCCGAGGAATCGCCATTTTCCCATGCCTGCGTCTTTTCCGGTTTGGGTGCGGCCTTCAGACTGGGGTCAATTTCGTCAGGGTCGGGCAGGTCTTCGTCGGACACATTGTCATCCGCTTCGACCTCGACCGGAATACGCTCGGAGCCATTGGCTTCACCAATCGCTCCCATAGCGGCCGCGGGCGCCGCACCTGTGACCTTTGGTGGCGCAATGGTTTCGACCGCGACGCCGTCATCACCTGGTTTGGATTCATCAGCGTCATTGGCCGCTTCAATTGGCGACGCAGGCTCGGCGATCACCTCTTCAGCCGGTTCGACCGTTGCAGGCTCTGCGTCCGGCTCACTGACGCTGTCTGAGGTGAACATGAATCCAACAGCTTGGGTCGGATCAAGGGGGTCGCTGACGGCATCGATATCCGCCTCAACTTCAACAACCTCGCCTGCGGCGTCAGCTTCAGCGTCTGGACCCGACTTGGCTTCGGCCTCGACGTCTTCAGGCGATTCAAGTTCAGTGGGTCCGCCGGTTTCAATGTCCAGGGTTACATCGCCCGGCACTTCGTTCGACTCGTTGATCACGAGAGTGTCGACGGTCCGGCGCGGCGCAATCTGTTCGCGCATGCGGGCAATCACCCGCGCTGCTGCGTCATCGGATTGCACGGAATCTTTCGCAGGACCCTGATCCGGCGATTGCTCTGACGCCGTCGGCATCAAAGGCGACGGCATATAGAGGGTTTCCGGTATTTCTTCACCATCATCATCGGCGGCGATGGCATCCGCGTCGTCGCCTTCGACCGGTTCGACCACGATATCGGCTTCATCATCCACATCGTCGGATTCATCGACCTGAGCCATGACAGGCTGTACGGCTTCAGCTTCAGCGTCAGCTTCGCTTTCGCCTGCGTCGGCCACATCGTCCGACAGGTCCGTCAAAAGAATGGCGTCGTCGCCGGTTTCCAGCGCGGGATGCTCGACCTCAATGATCAGTTCGACCGGACGCAGATCGGCATCATCAGGCAGGTTCTGGAGGAATAATTCGCGTTCAGCGGCGCGCCGCGGTGACTGCCCGCCACCCCATGCCGCAATGGCGTCCGCGGCATCACGCCACCGGTTTTTGGCGATCAGCCGGACGGTTGCGCTCTGGCGAAACGCGCCCAGACCCACACCAAGCGCAAAACTGATCAAGGCGTCACGCTGCGGATCGCCGAGTTCTGCGCCGATTGTTTCATCAATGGCTTTTTCAGCCTGCAGGACATCATAGATCAACAGCAAGTCAGCATCGTCGCTATCGACGACACCGTTTTCGCGTGCGCTGGCCCGGTGACCATAGCCCACAACGAAACGACCATCCGCACCGCGCTCAGCCACGGTGAGGAAGGGCTCAAAGCGCTTGATCAGGTCACGCGCAGCAGAAGTTGATTTCAGACGCGGCTTCATGGCTGTTCCATTCCGGCACGGTGAATTTACCGTTAAGGCCGATATTGCAAGCCAGACACCGTTTAGTCAGAAGCCGGGACGAAGATGTCGGTTACATCGACCGCTGTGAAGGGCGCAAAGAACCCGCCTCCGGCGCCGCCACCCACCAGATAGACCTCACCATCCAGGCTAACCGCCGTCGCGTCCGTGCGCGGTGTCCGCAACTCGCTTTCAACACTCCAGACATCGTTGGCGACATTGTAGGATATGTGATCCGACAGGGTCTGGCTCAAATTTGCGCCGCGCCCGCCAAAAATGTGAATTTCACCGTCGATATAGGCCGCTGCGTGTCCTGCACGCGGCGTGGGCATATCCGTTCCACGCGACCACTCGCCGGTTTGCGTATCATAAATATCGACCCGCGCCGCCGCCATTCCGCGACGCGCGCCACCGAGAAAATATATCCGGTCTTCAATCATCAGGGCCGCCGCCCCGCGCCGGGAAATATCGTCAGAAACGTCGATTGTTTCCCATTCGCGCGCCTCAATATCAAAGACAAAAAGGCCGGGCGTGCCCGTCTCGCCGCCAAGCGCATAGAGATGCGTATCGGTCGCGACCAGTTGAAAGGATGCCTTGGGCCCAGGCATTGGTGTTTCGCGCTGCCAGACTCCGCCAGCAGGATCAAAGGACCACATGTCGGCAATCGGGCGCACGCCTTCGCGCGCCGCATAACCGCCTGCCGCATAAAGCCGTCCATTGGCCGCGGTCAGTCCGAAACGCTCCAGCCCGGCAGGCAGCGGCATGACATCGCGCCAATCGCCAATGCGCGGATCATAAACTTCAACTTCGCTGCGCGGTTGGGTCAGTCCGGCCCCGCCTGCGGCATAGATACGCCCGTCGAGCTCAGCGGCAGCCAATCCGGAACGCGGCGCCAGCAAGGACGGCCCATCGCGCCAATCGCCACCGGCCAGAGCGAGCGACGGCAAGGCACATGCGAGGGTCAGACCGGTTATCAGTTTGCGAAACAAATTCTCTACTCCACTCTCATACTCAAGCCCTGCCAGCAGGACGCTTATAGCAACACCAATGCAGCCAATCCCAGAAACGCAAAGAAGCCCACAACATCCGTCACTGTTGTGACAAATACAGCAGACGCAACCGCCGGGTCAGCGCCAAAGCGCTTGAGCCCCAAGGGAACCAGAATACCGGCCAGGCCCGCACATGCCAGATTGATGATCATGGCAATCGCAATAATCCCGGCCAATGCAAGGCTCTGGAACCATACCCCCGCGACAATCCCCATCACTGCGGCAAATATGAGGCCGTTGAACGTTCCGGTCATGGTTTCACGCCAGATGACACGCCGCGCATTGGCAGCCGTCAAATCACGCGACGCGATGGCGCGCACCGCCACGGCCAGGGACTGCGTGCCGGCATTGCCGCCCATGGACGCCACAATCGGCATCAGGACCGCCAGCGCGACGAGCTGTGATATCGCATCTTCAAACAGCGCAATGACGCCCGATGCCA
>CAXBKM010000020.1:0-13472 GCA_963976265.1 uncultured Maricaulaceae bacterium | reverse complement strand
GCCGTCCAGCACGATCATATAGCGCCCGTCTGGCGTTTCAGCGTGGCTGGAAATGCGTCCCGCACCCCCAATGCCTGCCAGTCGCGGCTTTTGAGGCGAGCCGCCCGCCTGCGTCTGAATAATGCCGATCAATTGATCGCCGCGCAGCGCGTCATCCACCATGTTGAGATAGCGCGGCTCGAAGACATTCAACGGCAAAGTCTCGCCGGGGAGCAGGATTGCGCCGCCGAGCGGGAAGAGCGGCAAACTGGATGGCAGTGTCTGTGTCATACACTAGAAGCTAGGGTCGCAGGCCGGGCTCGCCAAGGGCGGGCTATGCTTTAACCGGATTCAGCGGGATTATCCCGACTCAAGGATCCAATCGGACTCAGGCAAACAAAATGGATGACAGCCGTTTGCGCCCGGAGCGCGCGGTTTCTGATGTCGCGCCTGCCGCTTCGAACACTTTGAGAAGCTGGGTGCGGGCCGCACCGTCATTCCAGTCGCGATCCCGTGCGATGATGTCCAGCAGTGTGTCGCTGGCCTCATCGAGCGCACCTTTCGAGATATAGGCTTTGGCCAGCTCAAACCGGGCGGGAAGATCGCTCGGGTCGGCACTGGATTCCAGCGCGTCCGGATCGCCAGCGCCTTCGGTCTCTTCGGCCAGATCAAGTGCCGTCTGAACGCCCTTTACCGCCGGGTCTGATTTTTTATCATCAGGAATATGCGCCAAAGCGGCGCGCGCCTGCTCCATATCGCCGCCCGCCATATAGCAACGCGCCAGTCCGGCGATCGCTTCAACATTGTCGGGCGCGGCCTGCGCGGCGGCCGCAAAGTCCTGAGCGGCTCCGCCGGGATCACCCCCATCAAGGCTGGCATGGGCGCGTGCAATCAGGGCGGCGATGGCTTCTTCATCGGGCCCATCACCGGTCAGCCGGGCAATGAAATCCTTGATCTGGCTTTCCGGGAGCGCGCCCATGAAACCATCAACCGGTTGACCGTTTTTGAACGCATAAACTGCGGGAATGGATTTGACCTGCAGTTTTTCGGCGATCTGTTTGTGCTCATCAATATTGATCTTGACGAGCCTTACCTTGCCGCCCGCCTTGCGTACGGCGTGTTCAATCACGGGCCCAAGCTGGCGACAGGGACCGCACCAGGGTGCCCAGAAATCGACAATCACCGGCACATTCTGTGACGGGCCAACCACATCATCCATGAAGGACTGGTCCGACCCGTCGCGCACCAGCTCGTCTGCGCCGGGTTCGCCGCCGCCCATCGTGGCATTGGCATCGGGAACGTTGAGCGTGAATTCGGTCATGCGGCAGGCCTTTGCAAAAATTATTCAAGCAGGTTTGAGAACCTACTTGGCGTGTCTGTCAGCCTGGCGCAAGCGCGACTAATCTTCCAGCGCCAGCGCGGCAAAATCGATCATAATCGGCTCATGACCGGTTGCGCGGGCAAATGTCAGTAAATCCTGTGCTGAAATCGCGGTCGTCGCATCATTCTTCAGCGGGTGAAAATTGACGGGATCGGTCTCCAGGAGCGCCTTGTCGAGGACAAACAGAACACGCGCTTCGGGATCATTGATCAATGCAAAAGCGGTGACAGAGCCCGGGCGTACACCCAATGCCTCGAACAAGATGTCTTCCCTGGCAAATGACAGGCGCGCACAGTCCAGATGCTTGTGAAGGCGATTGACCCGCACGGCCGTGTCGCCGAGCGCGGAGACCAGCACCAATTGACCTTTCTTGTCTTTCAGGAACAGGTTTTTGGTATGTCCACCGGGCAGGCTCGCCTTGATAGACTGGCCCTCTTCAACCGTGAATACCGGCGCGTGGTCGCGCGTCGAATGAACGATTCCCAACGCGTCGAGACGGGCAAAGAGATCAAGGCGGGTCGCAGGCATGGCACAGCTTGAAGCGCGCGCGCGCCTCGAGATCAAGGGGCTTTTACGCTAACAGCATTCCGGTGCTTGCAATCGAACGCACTTTGCGCGATATACCCCGCCTTCCCGGCAACAGCCGGAGCCTCTTTTGAGCGGGCGTAGCTCAGGGGTAGAGCATCACCTTGCCAAGGTGAATGTCGTGAGTTCGAATCTCATCGCCCGCTCCATTTTCCTCCCCGGTAGACTGAAACCGGCAGGCGAAGCCTCACAATCCCTCGCGTCTGGCCTGATACCAGAAATACAGTGCGAGCGCGGTCGCGGTGATCGGCATCATGAAGCCATACTCGCCCATCCACTGGCTGGTTGTGCCGGTATCGGCCGTTAGGGGGCTGAATATCTTGTCATAATAGACGTTGTGAGCGGCGTGGAACAGAATTGCCGGCCACAGGCTGTTCGATTTGAAGGTGAAATAGGCCAGGATCACCGACATTGAAACAATCATCACGGTGAAATTGGCGATCTGAACAAGCGTGTCTCCGCCGCCAAAGGTGATGATGATTGGCCAGTGCCAGACCGACCAGACCAGTCCGCTAAAGAGAGCAACGCCTTCAAAAGGCAGGACTTTGCGCAATTCCCAGATGAAAAAACCTCGCCAGCCAATCTCCTCGCCGACAATGGTACTCATGGCGCGGATGCAGCCCAACGTGGCCATGATCGCCACCATCACGCCGATGATGACCGGCGCACCCATGGCTTCGAGACCCAGATCGGACGCCCATTCGGCAATCCCGTCCGGATCGGGTACGCTGCCCAGGCCCAGCGCCCAGATCGCGCCATAGGCCGCGCCAATATAGAGCACGGGCATCAAATAGGCGCCGACATTAAAGCGCCATTTACCCCACTGCCACGGCAATGAGGAAATGGTCCGACCACGCAGTTTTAGCGTTAGAAAAGCGGCGACAGCCGGGCTCCACATCAACACACCAACATAGTGGGATGTCGGCATGATCCGGGTAATGGCGTAGTGGGCGACGCTGCTTAACAGCGTGGTGATCACCAGGAATATGGCAATCGAAATCCAGGCGTCGCGGCGCTCTGCAGGCGAAACGTCCATAATCTCGGCTTTCTGCTGTATTCTGCCAGGTAAAGGCACCCAAGCAAATTGCAGTAGTCCAGAGCGTCCGCTGGCACTATGGGGACGCTTTGCCCGGGCATCCCCCCAAGAGGCGATTGAGCAAAAGCCGTCACGAAAACGCCGCACATTGCGCTAGGCTGGGGCCAGAAAGAAAAGCAAGCCGAAAACCGGAGTTCGGGATTGACCAAATGGCCCATCACTAGCCTGTCCGCCCTGATGCTGATCGTGCCATTGAGCGCCGATGCCAGAGATCAGGCTCCGGCCATGGCAGACCCGCCCGCCCTGCTGATCGAGGCCGACTATTCGGCGTCTGTCCTGATTTTTCCGGTGGGGCGTGTCGCCCTCAATGCCGAGATTGACGAAACCCGTTATCGTGCCGATGCGCATGTCGAGGCGGCCGGCCTGGCGGCCCTGTTTACCGATTTCGAGATCGACTCCCGGGTTGAAGGACAACGCCTGCCTGCCGGGCCAAGGCCAACATCCTATGCGCATATCGAGCGTACCGGTGACAAGCGCCGCGACATTGATGTGCGCTTTGACAGCAATATCGCCGATGCCACCGCGCAGCCGGACTTTTCCAGCTGGGGGCAGCCGCCTGCCAGTGAGCAAGACCGAACCGGCGTTGTTGATCCGATGACGGCTATTTTACAGCTCTCCGAGATTGTTCTGGCGAATAATGACACGCCCTGTCAGGGCGTTATCCCGGTCTTTGATGGCAAGCAGCGCTATGATTTGCGCTTGTCCGCGCGCGGGATGGAGCGGGTTCGTACACGTGCCTGGCGCGGCGAGGCATTGGTCTGCGATGCGTTTTACGAACCAATATCGGGCTATGATCCGGAAGACTGGCCGACGCCGGGGGAAACCCGTCATCCTCTTACGATATGGATTGCTCCTATCGCTGACGGGACGGCATTTTTGCCCGTCCGCCTGCATACGCGAGCCGGATTTGGCGGCGTTACGGTCGAGCTTCGAACGCTCACACTTCATTGATGGCTTGACCTTGGGGCGCCTCGCACGATGTTGGGGGTCGGGAAAAGGGGCTTCACATGAGCAATCGCATTTATGACATCGTGGTCTATGGCGCGTCGGGCTTTACCGGACGTTTGGTCGCGGAATATCTGAACACCAGCTATGGCGCGAACGGCGATCTGACATGGGCCATGGCTGGCCGGTCCGTATCCAAGCTGGAAACCGTGCGCGATGAAATGGGCATTTCATCCGAAGTGCCGCTGCTTGCAGCCGATGCGGGTGACCCGGCCTCACTCAAGGCGATGGCGGAATCAGCCAAAGTCGTTCTGACAACGGTTGGTCCTTACCAGCTCTATGGCGAGGCCCTGCTTGAGGCCTGCATCGCGGCAGGCACAGATTATGTTGATTTGTGCGGCGAGCCTGGCTGGATGGCCGAGATGATCGACAGGCATGATGCCGCGGCCAAGGCGTCTGGCGCGCGCATCGTGTTCTCCTGTGGCTTTGACAGCGCCCCCTTCGATCTGGGTGTCTGGTTCCTGCAACAGGAAACCATTGCGCGCTTTGGTAAACCGGCGACACGCATTCGCGGGCGCGTTCGGCGCATGCGCGGGGATTGGTCCGGCGGCACCGCTGCCAGCCTGCTGGCAACCCTGGAAGCGGCGACCAAAAACCCCGGACTTCGCAAAACACTCGCTGATCCCTTTGCGCTGACACCGGGCTTTAAGGGGCCACGCCAGCCGGCCTCGGGTCAGGCTGAGCATGATGACGCTGCGCAATCTTGGACCGCGCCTTTCATCATGGCACCGATCAACACCAAAAATGTGCACCGGACCAATGCCCTGACCGGTCACCGCTATGGCGAAGACTTTGTCTATGACGAACGCATGATGACCGGCGATGGCCCTTCGGGAGAAAAGCGCGCCAAGGCCGCCGCCAAGCAGGAAAAATTGCAAACCACCATGTTGGCCATGCCGCTTTCGCGCTGGTTCCTGAAACGCTTTGTTCTGCCAAAACCCGGACAAGGCCCGGATCAGGCGGCGCGAAAGGCGGGCATGTATGATTTGCTGTTCATTGGTGAAACGTCGGGCGGTGACAATCTGCATGCCTCGGTACAGGGCGATATGGACCCGGGCTATGGCTCTACCTCGAAAATGATTTCCGAATGCGCAGCGGCTCTGGTTCAGAATGTTGATCGCTCGAAAACGGGGGGCGGGATCTGGACGCCGGGCGCAGCGCTGGGGGATGCGCTCATTGCGCGTCTCGAAGCCCGCGCGGGGCTGACATTCCAGATTGAAGAGAGCGCATAGATCGGCGCTTCCTGCCTTCGATCTGGACAGATTGTAACTTTCCGGTGAGGCGGTCGAAATCAAAAGGCCGCCACGCTAGGCTCTGAATCAAGCTGAAATTCAAAGTGTGACGGGGCAGATGTATCGATCCTTGATCGTCGTTGATGACGTGCTCGACAATATTGACGAGCTGCGCCGCGCTGCATTGGGACTCGAATATCCGAAGCCAGAGACGGCGACCTATTTCCCCGGACGAAATTCTCGGCAAGCCCTGCGCATTCAGCTCATCGAAGAAACCTGTATGCGCATGACGGGCGAGCGCCTGTCACCGGCCACCGACACACATGCCAAATGCCGGATCACGCTGGCCGACGATGAAGGCGTCGGAGATGTTCATGTTGATGAGTGCCACTGGTCGGGAATTTTCTACCTCAGCCGACCCGAAGATTGCCAGGGCGGCACGGATTTCTTTCGTCATATCCCAACCAATAGCGAACACGCCCCCTATCATCCCGATCATCTCAAACAATGGGGCTATGACAGCTATCCGGACTTTGTCGAAAAAGTCTCAAAACCGCATTCGAAAGATCCCAGCCAGTGGGAGCGCGTGATGCGCGTGCCGATGAAATACAACCGGCTCATTCTCTTTCGTCCCTGGCTCTGGCACACAGCCGGAAAAGCTTTTGGGAATTCGATCGAGAATGGCCGGCTGATTTATCTCCTGTTCTTCCGGTCCGACGGACCGCTTTGATCAATCCACAAAGGGATCTGAAAAGCGCGGATCGGTCAGGAAGGCGTTGTCGGTCAGTGTGTGCAGGAAAGCTTCCAGCGCCGCGGACTCTTCGTCGCTGAGATTCAGAATTTGGGGATTGGGACCATTGCGCAGGCGTTGATCAACATTTGGATTGTCGTTTACGCCTGTATTGTAGTGGTCGATTACATCGGCCAGCGTTGTGAAGCGCCCATCATGCATGAAGTGGGTGCGCACACCGACATTACGCAAGGACGGTGATTTGAACTCCCCGTTGCCAGCGCCTTCATCGGTATCGACGAGATCAAGCCCGATATTGTGAATATCATCGCTGATATGGGCGAGTGTGTTGTGACAGGCCCCGCAGCCGACATCCTGAATATCCGAACCGGGTACCGGCATGAAAAGTTGAAGCCCCAAAAACTCAGACTCCGAGAAATTGGCCCGAAAGGCCTGCGAGCCCAAAGGCCCGTCTGCGAGCGCCTGGTCGAACGGGGAATCGGCTGATGTCATGGCGCGAACAAATTGCGCCATGGCCCGTGACATCCGGTCTGATGTAACCTCACTGTCGCCAAAAGCAGCCGTGAACAACGGACCATAAAAGTCTTCAGCCGCAACCTTGGACACGGCCTCTTCGAGGGTCAGGCCCATCTCCACCGAATCCTGGATCGGCATCAAAACCTGGTCTTCCAGCGTGTCGGCGCGTTCATCCCAGAAGAAATTCCCGCGACTATAATAACGCGCATTGGACAGGCCCGGTGAGTGGCGCCCGGTCAGGCCACCTTCAAAACCGGCCGAGAAGGTCGTCGTATCTGAAAAGCCCGTGGCCTGGCTGTGGCAGGATGCACAGGAAATTGTGTTGTTGGCTGACAGGCGCCGGTCATAGAAGAGCACGCGGCCCAGCGTCGCGCCCGGATTGGTGATGGCGTTATCGATCGGCGTGTTGTCTGCCGCCGCGACAGGGCCATTGCGGAAATGCGCAGGCAGAATGACGTCTGCATCTGAATACAGGAATGAAACAGTCGGCAATACCGGCGCGCTCATCAGCGTGCGAACCGCAACCGTCGTTGCGCCGCGCAGATTGCCGTTCTCACGAAATTCCACCTGAATGCGGTTATTCGCCGGATCATGCCCAATTGGCACACTGCCAATCACAAAGACCGCAAAAGTCGGCGTATCATTCGCGGCAATCGACAGGCTGACCGATGCGGCAGTCGGCGACAGGCAGGCCCCCGTTGTTGGATTGGTCTGGCAGACCCGAACCGTCAAAGGCAGATTGCCATTGGTGGGTGCCGCCGAAACGGTGATATTACCGGTCACTCCCACATTGGTGGTCGCCACAACAAAAGCGCCGTTGCGCTGGCGGTCAATAATGTCGACGACACCGGCAACCGTGTTCAGGCCAGAGCCCGCGCCTACTTCACTGATGGCGACGATATCGGGTACGGGATTGGCAGATGCCGAGAACCACAGCGTGTTGACGCCCGGCGTAATCGGCGCAGATGCGCGATTGGAGCAGAAAAACTCCAAAGGCAGATCGCCGCCCGGTTCGAAAACGGCGGATGGCGTAAACCCGAAGACGAAGCTTTGCGCCGCGCCCGGAGCAATATCAATCACGGTGTTTGCCGTCCCGGTCGGCACATTGGCCGCGCTCGTCGTTTGATAGGTAAATGCGCCGGATGGATCTGATCCGGTCAGTTGCAGGCCACAGGCCGTTGCGGTCTCTGCGCCCGCATTGATGACGGTTGCAAAAGCGGTGGCCGTGTCATTGACCTGAACGGTGCGGCTCGATGGCAGTACCGCCGACACAATCACTTCAGCTGAAATACCGTCGACTGTTTCAAAGGAAATACCGGGCTCAGAGCCGGTTCCAGTATCGGCATCGCGCACGGCAATCAACTCAAGCCGGACGGCTTCGCCATCCAGCGCCAAAGCCTCATTAATGGCGAAAACCAGATCCTGCGCCCGAAGCCGTGTTGCCAATCCATAACGGCGTTCAAAGTCCGGCGTGATATGCGAGACAACCGGCACGACGCCCTGCTCGCTGGCGCGCGCAATGGCGCGCCCTTGCGCGACCACAAGTCGTTCTTCCTCGCGCATATCCGCGAAATGGGACGAGGTTGCGCTGATCAAATCGACGCGGCCATCACCGGCAGGGCGCAGCAGGATGATCTCATTGCCAATCTCGATACGGCCTGAAAGGCCAGCGCCGCCCTGGGTCAGATGAAATGTGCCGTCTGCATCAACCCACTCACCGACCAGTGAAACATCGCCCAACACTGCCCTGGACACAGACTGGATTTCGAAAACGCGTGCGCCATCAGAGAGGGGGAGAAGAATGTGCGCGCCCTCAACCTGATCGGAAAAATCGAGCCGCTGGCTAATCGGGGTTTCGCCATTCTGGCTGGTTCCGAGTGACCAGGTATTCTGGCCGGAGTCTGCCGTCACCTGCGCATGTGCTGACGCCGCAAGGCTGAGTGAGAACACAATAGGGGCAACAGCCCCCAGAACGGAGCGATACAAAACTCTCATGAACCTAAGTCCTTCCCTGTCGCATCAAAAATGCGCCGTCCCCATAATCTCTAACGCGCGATCCACCGCAATCCGTCGCATGCGGGCGTAAAAATATCGGTAAGGCCGACGAGCGGCCCAAGCTGTATGTTGAAAACGGGTTTCAAAAATTCGCGATAGCCTGGTCGATATCAGCCAAACGCCAAGATTTCATGACAATAAAAGCGGCACATTCGCAATATTGTTTTAATACACGAATTAATCATGCAATGAATTCAACCGCCAATATTACAAACACAGAGCGTGCGTAAAAAACATCGGGAAATAACAGTGCCCCTCGGTTGCCATTGACCTGGGGAGCCCCTATCTCCGCCCACCGGATAACCATCAACACTGCCTGTCTGGATTGTGATTTTGCAGTTCAAGACGCGCAAAGGAGGACATGTGAATCGTTACGCCCGCAAGAAAGCTCCAAGACGTGGACATATTGCTGCCATCGCAGCTCAAGGCTTCAACGCCGATGATCTGATGTGTGTGGCTGGTCCACTCGATCAGGTCGGATTTGATGTCGCTGTCGTCTCTGATAGCGACGGTATGTTGACGGGACGTGCGGGCGAAGGCGATGTGAATTTTGTCCCGGCGTCCACTATCGGCGACATGGATTTCGAGCGTTATGCAGGCCTGATTGTGCCCGGTGGTGCCTCTGAAATTGCCGACTCGGCCAAGGCAGCGATCGCAGTTTTCCTGAAAGCGGGCAAACCCGTGATCGCCCTGTCTGATGGTGTTGCATTGCTGGCGGAGTCCGCCAAGGCACCTGAAACAGCGGACGCGGACGCCTCCATTTCTGCGCGCGGCCAGGTCTTCCCGGCGCGCGGCGAAACAGCGTCTGAAGATGCGGCGCAAGTCTTCGCTGATGCCATTGCCAGCGTTGTCGCTGCCTGATCAGGCAGCACTGCCATCGCGGTATTTTGAACGCCCTGTCCGATTTTTCATTATCGGGCGGGGCGTTTTTGCGTTTATGTCCTGCCCAAATTGTATTTCACAACGCTTTTTGGAGCACGCAATCATGACCCGACGCCTGATGTCGACTGTGGGCGCATTTGCGCTTGGACTTTCACTCAACGCCGCCGTGATGAGCGCGCCTGCACTGGCGCAAGAGGCCACGCCAGACCCTGTCGTCTGGGATTTGACGGACCTTTATGCCTCAACGGAGGCCTGGCGCGCATCCTATGATGCCCTGCTCCCACAAATTGACGCGATGGCGGATCTCGAAGCGCGGTTCAGCGAGTCGGCGGCGGGCATGGCTGAGGTTCAGGAAACGCTCAATGATGCCGGCAAGGAGGGTGTGCGCCTTTTTGTTTATGCGACCCTGCTGGCCGATGAAGATACGCGCAGCACCGATAATCAGGCCATTCGTGCGCTCGCGGCCCAGATGTTTGCCCGCTTTGGTCAGGCGACATCCTGGACCGGACCCGCGACCCTTGCTTTGGGCGAAGACACGGTCGAGGCCTGGATTGCCGAAGAGCCACGGCTGGAACCCTATGCGTTCGGCCTGCGCAATACGCTGCGCCAGGCACCCCACACATTGTCGCCGGAGCAGGAGCAGATCATGGCGCTCGCTGCGCCGGTAACGGGCGGCGCGGGCACGGTCTATGGACAATTGGCCAATTCAGACATTCCCTGGCCGACCATCGAAATTGACGGCGAAGAGGTCACCCTCAACTCGCAGGGCTATGGCTTCCACCGGGCCAATTCGGACCGCGAAGTGCGCCGCGACGTGTTTCAGACATTCTGGGGCGCGTGGGCGCAATACCAATCGTCCATGGGGGCGACGCTGGGCACGCATATTCAGGGCCATATCTTCAATGCACGGGCGCGCAATTATGAAAGCGCGCGCCATGCCGCGCTTTCACCGACCAATATTCCCGTTGACGTCTATGACCAGCTGATCGCGCAAACACGCGCCGGATTGCCAACCCTGCATCGCTATTTCGAGGTCCGCGCGCGGATGCTGGGCATTGATGACCTGGCCTATCACGACATTTACCCGCCATTGGTCGAGCTGGGAACGCAATTCACCCTGGAAGACGCCGAGCGTCTGTCACTGGAAGGCCTCGCGCCATTTGGTGAGGAATATATCGAGATTTTGCAGCATGGATTCTCGCAGGACTGGATGCACGCCTATCCCCAGCCGGGCAAGCGTTCAGGCGCCTATATGTTTGGCGCGGCCTATGATGTTCATCCTTATCTCCTGCTCAATTTCCAGGGCGATTATGACGGTGTTTCGACCTTCGCCCATGAATGGGGACATGCTGTTCACACCGTCTTGGCAACGCGAAACCAGCCCTTTGCGACAGCGGGTTATGCGACCTTCGTCGCCGAGATGGCGTCAACGATCAATGAACAGCTTTTGCTCGACTATATGATCGAAAACACCAGCAATGATGATGAGCGCCTGGCCTATCTCGGCGAGGCGCTGGAACAGTATCGCGGGACATTCTTTCGTCAGGCCATGTTCGCCGAATTTGAAATGCGGGCGCATGAAATGGCTGAAGCCGGCGAAGCGGTCACGGGCGCGGCCCTGACGGAGCTTTATCTGGAATTGCTGCGCGATTATCATGGCGCCGAGCAGGGCGTGATGGAAATCGATCCGGCCTATGCGATGGAATGGGCGTATATCCCCCACTTCTACCGCAATTTTTACGTCTTCCAGTATGCGACATCCATCACGGCGGCGACCACATTTGCCCGGCGTCTGCTGGATGAAGAAGACGGCGCACAGCAAGACGTGCTCGACCTGCTCCGCGCAGGCGGTTCAGACTATGCCTATGACATGTTTGTCGAGGCCGGGGTCGATCTGGCCGAGCCTGAACCCTATCAAATTGTCATTACCCGCATGAATGCCGTCATGGACGAGATGGAGGCCATTCTCGACGCGCGTGACGAATAGCAGTCCAGCGCACACTCACGAATGACATTGGAATCGGCATGGCGGCGCGCTAGCCTTCAGGGCATGAAAACCTTGATCCTGCTCGCCGCCACGCTGGCCTTGTCATCATCTTTGACCGCACCCGCGATCGCGCAAACCGACGAGGCGGCTCCCATGCCCAGTCTCAATGCCAACCTCAATGCGCGGTTTGCATCCCTTGCGCTGGACTGTGTCCACCGCGAATATCCCAACAAGATCAGCCACGTGCTGCAGGGCGACGTGGATGCGCGAACACCGCGCGACATCTATCCGGTATTTTATGGCTGCTATGACTGGCATTCGGCAGTGCATGGCCACTGGCTTTTGGTGCGTCTGTTACGCACTGACCCGGACGGCGCATTTGCTGCTGACGCTGAAGCGGCGCTCAATCAAAGCTTCACACCTGAAAATGTCGCCGGCGAAGTCGCGTATTTTGCCGGTGAGGGCCGCGCCAGTTTCGAACGCCCCTATGGTCTGGCCTGGCTGTTACAATTGACGACCGAATTGCGCGAATGGGATGATCCGCGCGCTGCGCGCTGGCTCGCCGCGCTGGAACCTCTGGAATCGGTTGTCGCCGATCGTTTTCGATCATGGTTGCCCAATTTGGCCTATCCGATCCGGATCGGCACGCATAACCAGTCGGCCTTCGGTTTTGCCCTGGCGCTCGACTGGGCGCGGACGGCTGGCGATGATGATCTGGAAGAATTGCTGACGGGACGAATTCAGGACTTTCATGGCGCCGACCTAAACTGCCCGCTGGGTTATGAACCGTCCGGCGAAGACTTTCTCTCACCGTGCCTGATGGAAGCTGATTTGATGCGCCGCGTCATGTCGCGCGATGATTATGCGATTTGGTTGTCGGCATTTTTGCCCGGCATCCCTGAAGACGGTCGCAGCGACTGGCTGGAGCCTGGCATTGTTCTCGACCCCGCCGATGGCAAACTCGTCCATCTCGATGGCGTCAACCTATCGCGCGCCTGGAATCTTGAGGCGATGGCCCACAGCCTGCCAGACGACGATCCACGCCGGGCGGCCCTGCAGGCTGCGTCAGACATTCACCGCGAGGCGGGCATCGCGTCGGTATCCGGTGAACATTATGAAGGCGGGCACTGGCTGGCGAGCTTCGCGACCTATCTGATCACGGGGCGCGCTCTGGATGCCCCACAATCCCAAATATATGGAGACGAATAATGGCGACACCCGAAGAAATGGCCCAATCCATGATCGCCAATATGGAGGCGAAAACCGGCAAACCGCTGGATGCCTGGTTAAAGCACGTCTCCACACTGAATCTCGCCAAACATGGTGAAATCGTCAAACATCTCAAATCCGAGCATGACGTTACCCATGGTTTTGCCAATCTGATTGCCCACAGCGCGCTCAAATCCGCCGCGGCCTTTCCGAAGGCGATTTGGTCGCCGCCCAGTATGCCGGCAAGAAAGCCGATTTGCGACCGATCTATGACCGGTTGGCCAACCTGGTTGAGGGCTTGGGTAACGATGTCGAGCTGGCGCCCAAGAAAGCCTATGTCAGCGTCCGGCGAAAAAAACAGTTCGCGATTTTCCAGCCCTCCACCGCGACCCGGCTGGATGTTGGCCTCAATCTGAAAGGCCAGACGCCAACCGATCGACTCGAAGCCTCAGGGTCTTTTAACGCCATGGTATCGCACCGTGTGCGCCTGGAATCGACGAGCGATGTCGATGATGAAATCGAGGCCTGGTTGAGAGCCGCCTACGACGCGGCCGGGTAGGATTGAACCAGCTCACGCGCTTGTGAGCGATTTGTTTTCCGGCGGGCCTTTTCAAACCCGTTGGGCGAACCCATATCCTGCTCGTCGGTCCCGCTCATGCGTCCCCCCAGTTTGCATCCGGGACCCGACCGGCACCGCCGGGCTTCTCCCCCTGTCCCGCTCGGCGGTGCCCCTTATTCCCGCCTGAAAAACGATCGCGATGCGTTCTGTGGAAAACATTAGGGCGTTATTCAGT
>CAXBKM010000019.1:0-13502 GCA_963976265.1 uncultured Maricaulaceae bacterium | reverse complement strand
TGTGCGCCTGCTCGGCGGCAAGGGCGCGCAAGTCGCGGATGTCACAGTGTTTTCCAGTGAAACCGGCCTGGCCTGGCTGGATGGTGCGGGCCGTCGTCAAACTCTGGACAATTGGCAGGACTGGCTGGGTAAACGCGCTCAGGCGGGTAAACTCCAGCCCAAGGGTTTGCCCAAAACATCCCGTTTCTATCCGCGCGATCCGGTTGTGATGGCGCGCGTCTCGAATTCGTCCTAATTAACGCGTATAGAACTCGAAACACCCCTCAGGAGATCATTCAATATGGAAATGCTCATCGTACTCGGCGTCATTGCCGTTCTCGCCTTCATTGTTGTCGGCATTTACAACCGTCTTGTTGCGTTGCGGCAGATGACCAATTAGGCGTGGGGAAGCTTATCCGGATCTGAAAGCCAACGAGAACTTCCTCTCGCTGCAAAACGAGCTCGCCGATCTGGAAAACAAGATCGCTGCGGCGCGTCGTTTCTTCAACAATGCCGTCAGCGAATTTAACACGGCCGTCGAACAATTCCCGGCTGTTCTGCTGGCAAACATGTTCGGTTTTCAGCAACGCGAATTCTTTGAAGTCGCTGATCGGGCTGCCGTTGAAAACGCACCCGAAGTCAAGTTCTAGGCCATCATGGGCGCGACCGGCCTTCGCACCCATATCTGGAATAATAATCTGAAATCCCTGCTGCTCCTGGCAGGGTTTCCGGTTTTGCTGTCGCTGATTGCCCTGGCGGCAGCCTTCGTGTTGAGCGGCGCGTCGGATGGCGGGCAAGGCTATTATGACAAGGATGGCAATTATGTTGCCGGCGGGATGGTCAATTTCTCCGGCGCACTGGAAACATGGCCGACCATGTTTGCCATCTCCATGGTCGTTGCGGCGATCTGGTTTGTCATCGCCTGGTTTGGCCATCAGGCGATGATCGATGCCTCAACGGGCGCACATTCAGTTGAACGCGGGGATGAGCCGGAACTCTATAATTTGCTGGAAAACCTGTGTATTTCGCGCGGCCTGACCATGCCAAAATTGCGGATCATCGAGACACCGCAAATGAATGCCTATGCCAGCGGCCTCAAACAGAGCCAATACACTGTCACGGTGACGCGCGGCCTGATGCAGTCCTTGAACAAGGAAGAACTTGAAGCGGTTCTGGCGCATGAACTCAGCCATATCCGAAATAATGATGTGCGACTGCTTGTGATCTCGGTGATCTTTGTCGTGCCGATCACCGTGCCTTCGGCGGGGGGCGTCTTGGGATATTTTCATTTCTGGCCCAGATCGGGTTTCGCGCCTTGTTTCATGGTGCGTTTTCCCGCGTGGGTGGATCAAGGCGCGGCAGCGGAGGCAATGCGATCATCATTGTTTTGATCGCGATGGTGATTGTCGGGATTGCTTACGGGCTGGCGCTGGTGATCCGCTTCATGCTGTCGAGGCGGCGCGAATACATGGCCGATGCCGGTGCCGTCGAGCTCACCCGAAATCCGGACGCGATGATTTCGGCGCTGGAGAAGATCTCCGGTCATGCGGCCATTGAAGGCGCCCCGGATGGCGTCCGCGAAATGATGATCGAAAATCCCAAATCGGGTTTCGCCGGAATGTTTGCAACCCATCCCCCGATCGAGAAACGCATTGAAGCCCTGGTTGAATTTGCAGGCGGTGAGCGGCGGCTACGTCAATCCGCGGTGCCGCAGGTTTAATCGCTTGAACATCCTTCTCTGTGCAGTGTGCACGGGAAGGGGATATTTCATGAAAATTCTGCGAGCGACCGCGGTCAGCGGTATGGCACTTTTGATGGGGGCTTGCGCCTCCAATATATATCAGGTTGAAAACCCGTCCTGCGAACCGCGGACCAGCTATGCGAAATATGGTCGCGACGGACATCAGGATACAACCTATATCGTCGCCGTCATGGCGGGGCATTCCGCGCACGATGCTGCACTGCTCTCGTTTTACAATCAGGCCGCAGATGATGTGTGGTTCCGTTTCTCGGCGCCGCCTCTGACATTTTGGGGCAGTGTCACCGATTGGGGCTATCGCCACCGGATTATTGGCGTTCTGCACTCATTGCACGGCGGTGATGCCGGTGCGGTTACGCATCGCCAGCAATCACTTGCCAGCGCTATTGCGCGCGCCGATCAGGGCGACCCGGACTATTACTGGCAAACCGGTCTCATGCTGCATGCATTGGGCGACAGCTTTGCCCATACACGGGTCGATGGCACGGCCTATGGCGAGCTATACGGCCATGCATTTGATGGACATACGCCGGACATTGTGGGCGAGCGCCCGGAGCTTTATCTGACCTATGTTCAGACGATGTTCGACGCGCTCAGCGCAGGCGCGTCAGGCGATGAGCAGGCACTGGAAGACTATAAGCAGACCATTCGCGGTCTGATGGGGTCAGACCCCGACGCCTTCACTGCTGCCATTCATGCCGCTCGCGCTCAGATCGAAGGCACGCCGGTGTTTGACTGCGAGGCATTGGCCGAGCGTCTGACCATGCGGGAGGTCAGCGCATTCCTGCGGCGCCTGGAACGGGACGCGCTTTAGCCAATCAATCGTATAACAGGCCGGGCAGGGCCGTTGCCAACCAGGGCAACAGGGCGACCAAAACGATAACGAATATCTGGATGCCCACAAAGGGCAGGGCACCGCGATAAATCGCGCCCGTTGTAACTTCGGGCGGCGCGACGCCGCGTAAGTAAAACAGGGCAAATCCGAAGGGCGGCGTCAAAAAACTGGTCTGCAGGTTGAGCGCCATCAAAACGCCCAGCCAGACCGGGTCGATGCCCATCATCAACAAAATGGGCGCAACAATTGGCACCACAACGAAGGTGATCTCGATGAAGTCGAGGAAGAAGCCCAGGATGAACATGATCGCCATGACGACCAGAAGCGCGCCCCATTTCCCGCCGGGTACTGATTCCAGCGCGGCTCGCACGGTTTCATCCCCGCCGAGTTCCCGGAAGATCAGCGAGAACAGCGATGCACCAATCAGGATCACGAAGACCATGGAGGAGATGCGCGCCGTGGATGTCATGACCTCATCGAGGACGCCATTCTTCTTCAGCCGAACTAGCGCAATCGCCGCGCCAATGACCAATAGGGCCACGAAGCCATAGGCGATCATCATGCCGATCTGGTCGCCGCCGCTCATCACGTCGCGGCCCATTCGCAGATCGACGAAGAAAGTCAGAAGGATCAGGCCGATCAGTGAGGCGGCGCCGAGTGCCGCCAGGATTTGACCGCGTTTGGGATTTCTGTCCGCTCCGGCATTACGCACGCCCGCAATAAAGGTAGCCCCCACTGCGCCGATCGCCGCAGCTTCCGTGGGCGTTGCCAATCCGCCAAGGATCGATCCGAGCACGGAAATGATCAAGGCCAGAGGGGGTATAAGCGCATGGAGCAGCTTGCCCCAATCGGTTGCGCCCTCCTGAGCCGGTGCCGCCGGTGCAGCCTTGGGGTTAAAAATCGCGACAAAGATTTGATAGCCAATATAGGCAACGACGAGCAGCAATCCGGGGATGAGTGCGCCTGCAAAGAGATCGCCAACCGAAACGATATCGGGCGAAAATATGCCCTGCGCGCGTTGGGCTTCCTGATAGGCGTTGGAAAGCTGGTCGCCCAGCAGGACCAGCACAATCGACGGTGGGATGATCTGGCCCAGCGTACCGGCAGCCGCAATCGATCCTGAAGCCAGTTCCGGTGAATAACCGCGCTTGAGCATGGTCGGTAATGACAACAGACCCATGGTCACGACCGTTGCTCCGACAATCCCGGTCGAGGCGGCCAATAATGCGCCAACGACAACGACCGAAATACCCAGACCGCCGCGCAGCGTGCCAAACAGTGCGCCCATGGCCTCGAGTAATTCTTCGGCGACTTTGGATTTTTCGAGCATAACGCCCATGAAAACGAAGAGCGGCACGGCGACGAGTATCTGCCGGTCCATCTCCATCAAATTGCCGTAGATACGTTGCGGGAAAGCGCGCAAATGGATGGCATCGAATACGCCCATTGACCAGCCCAACAAGGCAAAGGCGAGCGCAACACCGGCCAGGGTAAATGCGACCGGGTAACCGCGGAGCAATGCCGCAAATGCGACGATGAACATGATAAAGGGCAGGAGCTCAATCAGGATGGACATGGCGTCACAATTCCTGATCGGTGTGTTTGGCCAAGGCCGGCGGTGTTGTTCCGGAAATGGTCAATGCGGCCCGCGCTGCCATGCTGGCGCCCTGCAGGATCAACATGGCGGCAAAGACGGGTATGGCGGTCTTCAACAGGAAGATCAGGGGTAGACCATCGCTTTCGCGCGATTGTTCAAGGATGCGCCAGGATGCAGCGATATAAGGGCCGGATACATCCAGGATAAGCCATCCCATCGGAATGAGCGCGAGGTATATACCGGCCAACTCCGTCCAGGCTTTGGCACGCGGTGATAGCTTGGCGTAGATGATGTCGACGCGGACATGGCCATCGGCGAGCAGTGTCGATGCGGCCGATAGCAGGAATAGAAGGGCGTGAAAGTAGATCACGGATTCCTGCAATTTGGTCGACGCAATGCCGAAGACATAGCGCTGAATCACAACCGTCGCCGTAACGATGACAAGGGCGAGGGCAAACCAGCGTGCCATGTCCGCAATCGTTGTATTGATGGCGTCGATGGTTCGGATCGCGCCGCGCAAACCGGTTTCGGTGCTGGTTGGCAGGGATCCAAACTGGCCCCAAATTGCTGCGCCAATCGGAATGACCAAAAGCACGCTGCCCAGCATTCCAAGCATGGACAGCATGCGTCCGGCGCGCACTGCGAAATTATGGAAGTTGGCGTCCAGCCATGCGCCGACGTCGCCATCGGTCATCGCATCCAGGCCCATCAATGCGATTGTCGCTGTGATGAGACCGGCAAGCAGAATATCTCCGGCGCGCATGGGTTTAGCGACCCAGTATCAATTCACGTTTCTGGGCATAGGGGAATTCAGACACCATGCCCCATTCGCGGCTGCGCCTGCGCGATTCCATATAGCTGTCATAGATGCGCCGCGTCAGCGGATCGGCATTGGCCACATCGGCGACAACCTCTTCGGCAATGACACCGACGCGTGCCCAGATTTCATCACTGAAGCCACGCAATTGAACGCCGTGCTCATTGCGCAGAACGTCCAGTGCAATTCCGTTTTGATGCTGGAATTCTGCGATGGACTGGTTATTGGCGGCGCGGCAGGCATTGCGGATGATCGCCTTGTGATCGCTCGACAGGCTGTCCCAAACACCGCGATTAATGCCCACACCCAGCGCCGAACCCGGTTCATGGAAGCCGGGGCCGTAATAAAAGGGTGCTTCACGATAGAAACCGAAGGCCAGATCATTCCAGGGACCGACCCATTCTGTGGCGTCGATTGTCCCGTTTTGCAGGGCCGGATAAATTTCGCCGCCGGACAGGGCCACGGCAGCGCCGCCCAGTTCACGCAAAATATTGCCGCCGAGGCCGGGAATACGCATCCGCAGCCCCCGGAAATCTTCGAGCGAATTGACTTCGCGTTTGAACCAGCCGCCCATTTGATGACCGGTATTGCCTGCCTGGAAGGAGATCACGCCAAATTCCCCGGCGAGCTCTTCCCATAATTCCTGACCGCCACCAAATTCGCACCAGGCCATGATCTCCTGAGCATTCATGCCCATGGGCACGGCGGTGAAGAAGTTGAAGCCGGGCGATTTGCCCTGCCAGTAATACTCGGCGGCGTGATACATGTCGGCAGTCCCGGTTGAGACCGCATCAAAGGCTTCAAATGCGCCGACGATTTCGCCAGCGGCAAAGACACTAATGTCCAGCGTTCCGCCCGACATTTCATTGGCAATGCGCGCGACATTGTTGGCTGCCGTTCCCAATCCCGGGAAGTTTGCAGGCCAGGTTGTGACCATGCGCAGACGGCGTGTTTCACCCCGGTTTATGGCAGGTGCAGCCGGTGCGCTGGATGTTTCGTCCTGACCTTGTCCACATGCCGTGGCGACAGTTGCGCCGACAACCGTGGCACCGCTTAAAAAAGTACGCCGATCCATAGTCTTCCCCTTATGACGTGGCGAATTATTCCGCGTCATCATCGTTTTCGGTTTCAAGATCCTGCCAACCTGATGCTCTCAGGACCTCAACCGGTTTGTAGGATGCCTTGTAGTCCATCTTCGCACTGCCGGGCACCCAATAGCCCAGATAAACATGACTGAAGTCATTCTGCTTGGCCCACCGCACGGCGTCCAGAACCATAAATCGCCCCGGGCTGCGCGAATGATCTTCAGGATCAAAAAAGCTGTAGAGCAGGGACGGGCCATCTTTCAGACGATCAATAAGCGCGCCGGCGCGAAGCCGTCCACCTGCATCGCGGTATTCAATAATGTCGGTGCGCTGCGCCCCGTCTTCGACCATCATCGCATAGTCCGCAAAGCTCATTCCGGCCATGTCACCGCCGGCATGCCGGTCGTCGAGATATCGGCTGAGCAAGTCATATTGTTCGGCAGTCGCCTGCGCGATGGCTTCGCTGCGCACGAGGTCGCAATTGCGTTTCATGATCCGTTTGGCCGAACGGGTCCATTCAAACCGGCTGACCGGGATGCGTAGTGACTGGCAGGCATCACAAGCCTCGCACGCGGGCCTATAGAGAACTGACTGTGAACGTCGAAACCCGGCATGGGTCAGGGCATCGTTCAGGGCGGGACCTTCAGATGGGTCCAGCCGCGTGAACAGCTTTCGCTCCTCGCGGCCCGGCAGATAGGGGCAGGGACCCGGTGCCGTCAGGTAAAAAGGTATCTGGCGGGTTGAAAACGGATGCGTCACATCAAATCCCGATTGTGACCGCCGCATAGACGGTAAATACGATCCACATGATGATGACCAGTGGCGCGCCCGCCTTGATATAGTCAGCAAACTTGTAATGACCGGGACCCATCACCAGCAGATTGGTTTGGTATCCAATGGGCGTTGCAAACGAGGTGTTGGCGGCAAACAGCACCGTCAGAGCGAACAGCATCGGATCGGCTCCAAACTGGTTGGCCGCACCCACCGCGATTGGCGTAAACAGGATCGCCGTTGCATTGTTTGACAGCACATTGGTCAGCAAGGCGACGAGAATGAAGAGCGCAGAGAGCAGCGCGACCGGGCCATAGGGCGCAAAGAGCGAGACTACAACGCTGGCGAGGAAATCGGCGCCGCCCGTGGTCTGGAGCGCCGTGCCGAGTGCAAACGCAGAACCGACCAGCAAATAGACGCGCATGTCGACCGCCCGTGCGGCCTGGCGGGCATTCAGACACCCTGTGGCGATCATGCCAACGGCGCCCAAAATCGAAGCGTGCACGATGGGTAACAAATTGGTGGCAGCCAAAACGATGACCATGCCAAAGATGACCATGGACGCTGCGGCACGGCGCGGATCCCGCAAATCGGTTGTTGCCCATGCCATCAACAATAGATCGCGATCATTGCGCAAACGGCGCATGGCATCGGCGGTACCAAACAATAACAGGACATCGCCCGCTTCCAGGCGAATCTCGCCCATCCGTTTGCGGATCATGCGCGACCGGCGTTGAACACCCAATACGACCGTATCGGTCAGATGGCGGAATCCGGCTTGTTCAACGGTGCGCCCGGACAGGCGAGAGCCCGGTGGAACGACAGCCTCTGACAGGGCCAGACGTTCGCCCGGTGTTGGATCATCACCCGGTGTCTGCGTTTGCAAAAGGCGGAAGATAGGCGTGTTCGCCTCGCTGGATCATGCGAACCGTCATATTGGGCAAATCACTGAACATGCCGGCAATCGGCGATTTTCCAACGAGCGGGTGCTCGCGCGTCACTTCGATCTGGGCAATGAATTGTTTGCCATCGCCGCCGGCAATCTCGCTTTCCATCGTGGCGCGATCCGGCAAAAGTTTGGGCAGAATAAATGCTGAATACACAACGCCAACACCGGCCAGTATCAATCCCGGCCCCGTTGGGCTGAAGAAGTCCAGACCCTCTCCGGTCAGGGCCAGTAGGCTGTCGGACACGAGTAGATTGGTCGACGAACCGATCAAGGTGGTCATACCGGCCAGAATACAGACATAGCTCAGCGGGATCATGATTTTGGAGGGGGATGATCCCATCCGTCCCGCGATGGCAACCAGAATGGGAATAAACATCACCACGACGGGCGTGTTGTTGATGAATGCGCTGACGACAAAAACGAAGGTGAAGATCGTCGCCAATGTCGCCATTGGGTGAGAATCGTACGAATCCAGCAGCTTCTGGGTCGGGCCTTCCATTGCGCCGGTCTGGAATATCCCTTGCCCGACAACGAGCAATGCCATGATGGTCATCAATGCCGGATTGGCAAAGCCCGCCAACAGATCGCGCGCGCCCGGATTGCCTTCTGCCAGAGGGAATATCTGGAAGAATAGAAGGCCAACGGCGACGACGCCTGCCGAGACGACTTCGATCGGGAATTTTTCCCAGATGTAGAAAACAATGGCGACAGAAACGGCGGCCAATATCGCCCACATCTGCCAATCAAAGGATGCCCCGGTTTCAATCATGTTGGCAGCTTAGCGGGATTCCGCGCGCATGCATGCCCTGATTTTTATCTATCCACTGAAAACTGCAGTGTCCGTGCGGTTTTACAGATCGTGCCGGTTTCTACAATTCGTGACCGGGTGGAATGACCGGGGCTTCACGCAGCAGCGTGATCGAAATCCGGCGATTGCCCGCCATGTAGGGATCATCCGGGAAGAGGGGCTCTGAACCCGCCTTGCCCTGCACCTCGGCAATCCGGTCATCGGTCAGACCGGATTCCTGCAGGATACGGCGCGAGGCATTGGCCCGGTCAGCCGACAAATCCCAGTTGGAATAATCAGCTGCTGGTGCCGCACCAGAATCCGTATGTCCGGTAATCGACAGGCGGTTTGGCAACTGGCGCGCAATTTCGGCTACGGCGCGCAACAATACGACTGCGCGATCATTGGGCTCGGCGGCGCCGGGGCGGAACATCTCGCGACCCTCCTGATCGACCAGTTGAATACGCAGACCTTCTGGCGTTTGTTCGATTAGGACATGTTGGGACAATTCAGCGATTTCCGGCATTTCCTGCATGGCTTGCCGCAAGGATTGCTCGGCGCTCTGGAATTCGGCGTCTTCGCGGCGTGCCAGGGCATTGGCGAGCGCATTGCTCGACACTTCAGAGGCGCTGCTGGCTGATTCCGGAGATACCTGCTCATCATTCGGCGTATCACGGGGCGCATCCGGCGACAGACGCTCAACGACAGAGGAAGACCCGCTGCCCTGGCTGCCATCATTGCCCAGCGCGGTTCCACCCAAAATGCCGCCGGATCCACTTGTGGACGGGCTCACACTGGCGGGTGCGAAATAGTCGGCAATGCCACGCTTTTGTTCCGGGGTTGTGGTATTGATCAGCCACATCAGGAGGAAGAAAGCCATCATGGCCGTCACGAAGTCAGCATAAGCCACCTTCCACGCGCCGCCATGGTGACCGTGATCACCACCTTTTTTGACTTTCTTGATGACGATCGTTTGATCGGACGCCATATGCTCTACCTACTCACCATCCAATGCGGCTTTTAACCCGGCGACGGTTAAGGTCTGGTTTCAATCGGTGATTCGGAGGTTTTTTTGATCGACCCGCGTAAATTTCGTGATGCACTGGCGTGCTACCCCACGGGCGTGACGCTTGTGGCTACGCGCTTTTCCGAACGAAATGTCGCGATGACGGTCAATTCCTTTGCGTCTGTTTCCCTGGAGCCGCCACTCATCCTGTGGTCCGTCGGGCGAGACTCCGATCGCTACCCGGCGTTTGCAGGGGCGACCCATTTCTCGGTCAACATACTGGCGGCGGACCAGGCAGATCTGGCCCAGCGTTATGCGCTGGAAGCCGAGCTTGATGTTGGCGACTGGGAGATCAGCGACACCGGCACGCCGATCCTGAAGAAGGCACTGGCGCATCTGGAATGCCGTCGGCATGCCGTTCATCGCGGCGGCGATCATGACATCATTGTCGGTCATGTCGAGCGCCTGGATTCTCGCGGCAAAGGGGCTGCGCTGACCTTTTTCCGCAGCCAGTATGGCAGCGCCGACGATTAGGGAGTTCCCCATGGCGAATTGTGCATTTCTGGGCTTGGGCGTCATGGGCTATCCAATGGCCGGGCATCTCGCCTCCAAGGGTCATGATGTTACGGTGTGGAACCGGACATCGACCATGGCGCATGATTGGGCCAGGCAGAACAAGGGGCAGGCCGCAGACACGGTTGAAGCGGCAGTCGCGGCTGCTGATTTCGTATTCATGTGTCTGGGTGATGATCCCGATGTTCGCGCGATTGCGGACCAAATTCTACCGGCGATGAAATCTGGCGCGGTACTGGTTGACCATACGACCGCCTCTGCGCATTTGGCGCGCGCGCTTTATACGGAATGTCAGGCGCGCGGTATGGGTTTCATCGATGCGCCGGTGTCTGGTGGCCAGGCGGGCGCGGAAATCGGCCAGCTCGCCATTATGTGCGGCGGCGATGATGCGATATTTGCACGCGCCGAACCCGTGATGGACAGCTATGCCAAGGCCATCACCCTGATCGGCCCGGCGGGATCAGGCCAGTTGACCAAAATGGTCAACCAGATCTGTATCGCCGGTGTTGTGCAGGGCCTGTCTGAAGGCGTGCACTTTGCCAAACAGTCCGGGCTCGACCTGGAAAAGGTGATGGCGGCGATTTCCAAGGGCGCGGCTCAATCGTGGCAAATGGAAAACCGCTGGCAGACGATGAATGACGGCGTCTTTGATTATGGTTTTGCCGTCGACTGGATGCGCAAGGATTTGCGTATCGCGCTGGACGAGGCCCGCTCCAACGGATCGCGACTGCCCGTCGCGGCGCTGGTTGATCAATTCTATGGTGAGGTGCAGGCCATGGGCGGAAACCGGTGGGATACGTCCAGCCTGATTGCGCGGCTTGAAAATGCCGATCGGAACAAGGCGTAAGGCATGCGTCTGATCGAAGTTACCTTCCCTGAAAGCATTGACGTAAAACCCTTGTTGAAGGCGTGTCTGCGTGCAGAGCCCGTCGATCATCGCCTCGAACCCATTGATGACCGCGGCCGTCGTCTCCTGCGTCTGGTGTTCCGCTCCGGTGACGGGCAGGAAGCCGTCGATGCGATTCAGGGCCTTCTGGCCGATGAAAGTGATTGGCGCCTGGTCGTTCTGCCCGTCGAAGCATCCCTGCCCAAGGACGAGCCGACCGAGGAGGCACCTGTCGAAGACGAAGCCGTCAAGAAGCGCAAGAAGACACTCGCGCTTCGCGAAGAGCTGTATCAGGACATTTCCCAGGGCGCAGACTTTGATCGCGACTTCATGCTGCTGACGGCCCTGTCAGCCGTCGTGGCTGCTGTGGGTTTGAATGCCAATAATGTCGCCGCCGTGATCGGGGCGATGGTGATCGCGCCCTTGCTCGGCCCCATTCTGGCCTTTGCTTTTGGGTCTGCACTCGGCGATTTATCCCTGATGATCCGATCCGCCCGAACGGCAGCAGCCGGGCTGACACTGGGTTTGTTGGTCTCGATGGCATTGGGCGCCATCATGTCGGCCAATCTGGGCAGTGACGAATTGCTGTCACGCACATTTGTAGGCGTGGACGCCGTTGCCTTGGCACTGGCGGCTGGCGCTGCAGCAGCCCTGTCCATGTCGACCGGCGTGTCGAGTGCTCTGGTTGGGGTGATGGTCGCGGTTGCGCTCTTGCCACCGTCTGCAGCGGTCGGCCTCTTCCTTGGGGCGGGGGAGTTCGGGCTCGCCATGCGGGCGGGTCTCTTGCTGGCGATCAATGTGGTTAGCGTCATCCTCGCCGCCCTGTTTATTTTTCGCCTTAAAGGCGTGCGCCCCCGGACATGGCTGGAGCGGAAATCCGCAAAACGATCTGTGTTCGTCAATTACGGCGTCTGGGTGATTTGCATCCTGGTTCTGACGATTGTCGCCTGGCGTATCGCGCCGGTTGATATCCTGCCCTGACAGACAAAAGCCCCGCTGGCGAACCAGCGGGGCTTTCACATTCACGGTTTGTGAAAAGCGTTATTCGCTTTTCATGCCCGGGATCAGTCGCTCGGCAGTCGCCATGACGATGACCATCAGAGACGCCGCATTCAACACCATGCCATAGCTCTGGAAGATGCTCGTCAGATACTCACCCACGGCAGGAATGCCGTTGAGAGCACTGGCTCCACCCATCAGGAAGATGGCGGCGATCAGCAGCGAGCGGCGATGGTCGCCGACGACGAAGAAGCCGCTGGCCAGTCCTAGTAGCGCCAGGATCAGCCCAGAATATTCAAATGATACGAATGCAAAGACGATGGCTGCGAGTGCAGCGACCGCCCAGATGATTTTATTGAGTCCCATATTTCTCCCCATTATGTTACGGGCCGGGTTGACGCTGTCGTTATGCAGCGAAATTGAAACACCGGTCCGGGTACGGATGAATATTCAGACCGAATCGCCGGTCTGTCCAATAAAAAATTCCCTTTTTACGCGAGTAACGCCCCAATGAATGTCGAACTGGTTTTTGCAATTCTTGATTATGCCGGGATTGGCCTTTTTGCCTTTTCTGGTGGAATGCTGGCCGCCCGCAAAGAGCTCGACCCTTTTGGCGCGGTTATTGTGGGGGCGGTGACCGGCATGGGCGGCGGGACGCTGCGCGATATTTTGCTCGGTGAGCTTCCCGTCTACTGGATTGAGGCACCGGAATATCTCGGTGTCGCGCTGCTGGGCGCTCTGATCGGCTATTACACCTCGCCCTGGGCGCAGGCCTGGGCCAGCCGGCGCAGTGCGCTGGTCTGGGCTGATGCGGCGGGTCTCGCCGTTTTCTGTGTGATCGGGGCACAGGCCGGGCTGGCAGCAGGCGCACATTGGTCAATCGCGGCGCTGACCGGTGTGATGAGCGCGGCATTCGGCGGCCTGTTGCGCGATATTATCGTCAATGATGTGCCGCTGGTCTTGAAGGAAGATATCTATGCGCTCGCCGCGCTCGCCGGAGCGGGTACCTACATCATCGCTATCGCCCACGACGTAAATGGCAGTATCGCGGCGGTTCTGGCGGCGCTTTTGGCCTTCGCCTTGCGTGGTTGCGCCATTACATTCAAATGGTCGCTACCGCCGATCGGCAAGCTGGGGGATTAGGTAGCGGCAAGCCATTTTCACCGTTGCGATCAAATGCCTGCGTCATCACAGGGCTTGTCCCTGTGATCCATGGATGCCGGGGACGTTGCCCCGGCATGACGCCATTATTTGTAATTTCAGACCAGCAGTTTCGCCGCCCGCGGCGCGAAATAGGTCACGATCCCGCTGGCACCGGCGCGTTTGAACGCCATCAGGCTTTCCAGCATGACGCGTTCGCCATCGATCCAGCCATTTGCGGCGGCCGCTTCGATCATCGCGTATTCGCCGGAGACCTGAAAGGCGAAGGTGGGGACGCCAAAAGTCTCTGACACCGATT
>CAXBKM010000018.1:0-13655 GCA_963976265.1 uncultured Maricaulaceae bacterium | reverse complement strand
CCATCGCGCCCAGACGCCGTGCTGTGGCAATCGCCTGTAGACCGGCTACGCCTGCACCCATCACAAAGGCCTTCGCCGGCGCAATTGTTCCGGCGGCCGTCATCATCATCGGAAAGGCGCGACCATAGAGCGCCGAGGCTTCGATCACGGCACGATAGCCAGCGAGATTGGACTGTGATGAGAGCGCGTCCATCGATTGGGCGCGGGTAATGCGCGGCGTAAATTCCATCGCCAGCGCATCAATATTGGCCGTTGCAAAGGCTTTGGCCTGCGCCTTGTTGCCATGGGGCTCAAGCTGACCGACGAGTAGAATGCCTTTGGGCAGTTTGGCGAGCGTCGCCTCGTCGGGTGCGCGAACCGCAAAGAGAGCGTCAGCACCTTTTAAAGTGGCGGCCAGTGTACCGAGAATTGCCCCGGAATCGCCGAAGGCCTTGTCAGGAAAACTGGCATGGTCGCCAGCCCCTTTTTCAATGGCGACCTTATGGCCCGCCGCAACGAGCTTCTTGACCGTATCAGGTGTCGCTGCAACCCGGGTTTCCCCATTACAACGTTCTTTGAGAATGGCGATTTTCATCTGGTTCGATATTCGTCCATGGCACCGATTTTCAGTACCATGCGCGAATTCGTTCACAGTGAAAAGGGGGCGCGTTGATGCGCCGCCCGTTTAACCCATCATTGAGCCGAATAATCCGGCGATCAGTCCAATAATACCGAGGAAGACGGTAAAGCCGAACAAGGTCGCATACCAGGCTGTCTTCATGTTCAGGGCCATGCCGATCAGGATGCCGACAACGAAGCCGATCATCAGGGCGACCATCCAGTTCATGCCGACAGCAAAGATCAGCGTCATCAGCAAAACGCCGATTCCGACATAAGCCGACGACCAGATCGTTATGCGAATGAAACCGGAAAAGGTGCTCGATTGATCCAAAATTTCCATTTCGCCATGTGTGTAGTCGCTTGCCATAATTATCCCCGTTCAGATGCATGTCGAAGGCAGGCCCGCCATTATCACGCGTTTCGCGTCAGGCCAAGACTTATACGTCCATCACGACAGCATTGTTGCGCAATCAACGATGTGACAGATGTCATGGTACTTTGATGACAGGTGATCCTGCCCGGTCGCCGCTTGTGTCGGCATACACGCCCCACACCAGACCGGAGCAAAGACCATGGCCATCACATCTGAAAACCTTCTTCGCGAGCGTCGGCGCTATTTCACTGCGGCCAATGGCGGGATCGCCCTGCCTGTAGCCGGCGCACTTTATTGGATTGTGCTGGCCGCGCTTGGCACACAAATGCAAGGGAATGACTGGGGCCTCAGTGCGGCGATGTTGTCCGGCGCGATTTTCCCGTTGGGACTCCTTTTGCAATGGCCGCTGAAATCACATTTCATGAAATCCAAATCGCCGGTATCGGGTGCGGTGTGGGCTGCTGTCATTGCGATAAATTTTCTCTGGCCGGTTCATGTCGTCATCATTTCCGCAATTCCAGCCGCCGCGCCTTTGACCCTGGCCATCGGGATGACATTGCACTGGCCGATGATCGGTTGGGCCTATGCCAGCCGTATCTGCTATCTCCATGCCGTCACCCGGCTGCTGGTCGTGACTGTGCTGTGGTATGGTTTTCCGGAAATGCGCTTTACGGTTTTGCCGCTGGCCGTTGCCGGCCTCTATCTTCTTGCGGCAGGTGGAATGATGCTGGAAGTGAAATGGGCCAAAGCCTGGTTGGCGAGGACATAGAATGATGAATGCGTCAGGGCAGCCGCAAGCGGACAGGCGGATCAATTGGCGATCGGTTTTGTCGCCATCAGCGCCCTGGCTCTATCTTGTTTATCTGTCTTTTTTCTTCATCGGCTGGGTCTATGATCCGCCGGGATTTCCGGAAATTGGCTTTTCCATTGTCGCGCTCGCGGGCTTCATCGCGATTTATGTCGTCGCGATGCGGCGTCGTGACTGGGTTGTTATCCCGGCTGTTGCTGCATGTGCCGCGCTAAGCTTGGCCTTTGAACCCTATAATTGGGGCGGCGCGATTTTTGTGGTTTTCGGCGGGGCCATACTGGCCAGGGCCAACGATCTGCGCATCCGCAATTTTGGTCTGGCGATACTAATTGTCCTGATCGTCCTTGCCATGGTCTGGCTTGGCTATCCCGCCATATTTATCGCCGCCGTACTCGGCTCGTTGGCGATGACGGTCATTGGTTCGGCCTATGGCGCCTGGCGCGAAGAACGGGACGCCCAGATTGAAACACGTCGAATGGCCGCCGAGCGCCGCGCGACCGAAGCCGAGCGCGCCCGGATCGCACGCGATCTGCATGACCTTCTGGGGCAAACGCTGACCATGATTACGCTGAAGTCGGAGCTGACAGAGCGATTGCTGGACAGCGATCCACAGCGCGCACGCCACGAATTGTCTGAAATCCGCACGGTTTCGCGAAAGGCATTGGCGGAAATGCGCGAGGCCGTAACGGGATTGCGGCAATACGCGATGTCGGACGCCATCCGTGAATCAACGACCTTGCTGGAAGCGGGCGGTGTGACGTTTCGGGTTCAGGGCGAACTCCCCAGTATTCCACCGGAATATGAGGGTGCCTTGGTCATGGGCTTGCGCGAAGGTTCGACGAATATTCTGCGCCACGCTGACGCGACATCGGCCACGCTGTCGATGTCCACAATACACGATCGGGTTTGCGTGTCGTTGGCGGATAATGGCAAGGGCGGTGCATGCTTGGCGGGGCCGGGGGGGCTGGCCGGCCTTGCAGAGCGCCTGAAAGCGCTTGGCGGTAGCCTTCAGACGGGCAAGCCCGATGCCGGGCCGGGTAGCCGTTTGGACATGACTTTCCCCATTGGAGAGCCAAACCCATGATAAAACTCGTTCTGGCCGAAGACCAAAGCCTGTTGCGCGGTGCTTTGGCATCCCTGCTGGCACTGGAGGCTGATTTCGAAATCCTTGCGGATCGACTGGACGGACGGTCAGCTTGGGCCGATATTCGCCGCGACCCACCCGACATTCTGGTTACCGATATCGAGATGCCGGGCCTGACCGGAATTGAGCTGGCTGAAGCGATCAAGCGAGACGGGTTGAAGACCAGAACACTGATCGTCACGACCTATGCGCGACCGGGATATTTGCGCCGTGCGATGGAGGCCGGTGTGTCGGGCTATCTGCTAAAGGATGCGCCCGCGACTGAACTGGCAGACGCCATACGCCGCGTTGCATCAGGTGAGCGGGTGATTGCACCGGAATTGGCCGAAGCTGCCTGGGGTGAGCCCGACCCGCTCAGTGAAACCGAGCGGCGATTATTGCGTTTGGCAGAATCCGGACTGGATAGTCATGCCATCGCAGGGACGAGCGGTCTCGCTCGCGGCACGGTACGCAATTATTTGCATGAAGCCATCAGCAAGCTGGGTGCAAGTAACCGGATTGAGGCAGCGCGCATCGCTCGTGAGAAGGGCTGGCTCTAGGGATTCTCGCCCCATCCGCTCGCCATCAAGGCATCAAGCGCGGCGACAACGGCCAGCGGTTGGTCCAGGATCAGATGGTGCTGGGCTTCGGGAATGGACGACATGGGCGCATCCGGGAAGGCGGCGCGCATAAAGGTCCAGATCTCGTCAGTGACGAGGCTAGTTTTTGCACCGCGGAAAAACGCCACCGGGCAGGCCATGCGCGCGAGCATTTCAGCCGGGTCACGGCGTGCATAGGCGAGCTTGCCCCACAGATTGGGATCAAACTTCCACGTCCAGCCACCGTCCATCTCTTTCAGTGATGCGCGCGCGATATGATCGAGCAGGTAGAGACTTTCGCACTTTTGATGCGGCAATAGCCGGAAACGCCCGACGGCATATTCAAGACTCTCGTAAATTTTCCCGCCGCGCTGGGGCGGGGCAGAAGATCGTTGCTTGTCTGGTTCGCGGATCGGCGAATCCAGAATGACGGCTCCGGCGATGTCGGCCCCAAATTCAACCGAACAGGTCAGCGCGACAAAGCCCCCAAAAGAATGCCCTATGACAAAGGGTTTGCCGGTCGTGAAGGCGCCACCCGCTTCGCCAGCCGCGCGGACCTCCCTGGCATACAAGTCCATGCGGTATTCATCACGCCAGTCGGAATCGCCCATACCGGACAGGTCGAGCGCAACCACGCGTCTGGACTCTGCCAAATACGGCGCCAGCGCATCCCACCATTGTTTGTGCGCGACACCGCCATGGACCAGGATCAGGCCGGGCGCGCCCAACTTTCCCCAAGCTTTCCAGGAAATCGATGCGCCGTTGACATCGACCGTACCGGCTTCGGACCGGGCCGCCACGGCTTCGGTAAACCAGTCTGGCGCATCGGGGCGCTGACCCTTGAGGTGGGCCAGCGGCGCAATGGGATCATTGTCAGGGGCGCTGGGGTCGTGACGTTTGTATTGGGGCTTTGACATGGAAAACGGCTAGGCCGGGTTGCGGCTCAGGTCAATCATCGTTTTTGCAGATGCGAAATGCATGAAGCGGGTCCTAACAACTATGCTTAACGTCACCCTACCAGCGTCTTAGCGTGAATTTTACCCAAGTGTCCCATAACGGTCCGTGGATGGAAGCACCCTGTTCGAGTTCTGGACAGTGAGGTCAAAAGGCCCGGTGCGATAAGCGACCGAAAAGGCGTGGGTGATGGCTAAGACTGTGTTGATCGTTGATGACGATCCTACTCAACGCCGCCTTCTTCAGGCGGTAATCGAAAAACAGGGATATGCGTCGGAGACCGCAGAAAGCGGCGAACAGGCGCTCGAGCGTGTCGACAAGGGCGGCGTCGATGTGATGCTTCTCGATCTCGTCATGCCCGGCATGGACGGAATGGAAACTCTAGAAGCCCTGCAGGCTCGCGCCAGCGATTTGCCTGTCATCGTACTGACGGCTCATGGTGGCATTGAAACGGTTGTCAGCGCGATGCGCGCCGGCGCAGCCGACTTCTTCGTCAAGCCAGCCAGTCCTGAACGCATTGCGGTTTCGATCCGCAACGCCTTCAAGGTTCAGACCCTGACAACAGAAGTGCGTCGGTTGAAGAAATCAGCCGGTGGCGAATTGGGTTTTTCCGACATGATTGCCGGCGCGCCTGCCATGAAACAGGTGGTGCGCTTGGGCGAACGGGCCGCGGCATCGAACATTCCGATCCTGATCACCGGTGAATCCGGTGTGGGTAAGGAATTGGTTGCGCGTGCGATTCAGGCGGCGTCGGACCGTTCGGGCAAACCCTTTGTCGCCGTCAACTGTGGTGCGATCCCGGAAAACCTCGTGGAATCAACATTGTTTGGTCATGAGAAGGGGTCGTTTACTGGTGCAACCGGCAAACATATGGGCAAATTCCAGGAAGCTGATGGCGGCACGCTCTTCCTCGACGAGATTGGCGAATTGCCACTCGACATGCAGGTCAAGCTGTTGCGCGCCCTGCAAGAAGGTGAAGTCGATCCGGTTGGCAGCAAACGCCCTGTGAAAGTCAATGTGCGTATCGTTTCGGCAACGAATCGCGATCTGACCGAGCAGGTCAGTGAAGGCGCGTTCCGCGAAGACCTGTTTTACCGTTTGAATGTGTTCCCGGTTGAGGTACCGCCACTGCGCGCCCGCCGCGAAGATGTTCCGGCCCTGGTTCGTCACTTCATTACGCGCTTCAATGCGTCAGAGAACAAGGAAGTCGCTGACGCGTCTACCGAAACGCTGGCGATGCTGTCCGGTTTCGATTGGCCGGGTAATGTCCGCCAGCTGGAAAACTCTGTCTTCCGCGCGGTTGTTCTGTGTGATGGCGATATGCTGCAGCCGGAGGATTTCCCTCAGATTTCCGGCCTGTCCCACGATTACGCGGCGCTGGAAACACCGCCGCCATTTGAGGGCGAGTCGGTTGTGTCTTTCCCCGAGCAGGAAACGGGTGAGGGCGCCGGTCCGATAGCCTTGATGGATAGTGGGCATTTGCGCACTCTGGAATCGATTGAGCGTGATCTGATCGAGTTCGCTATCGAGAATTATTCCGGTCGTATGTCCGAAGTTGCCCGCCGCCTGGGCGTCGGTCGCTCGACCCTTTACCGCAAGGTCCGCGAATACGACCTCGATGTCGACGAGGCACGCTCTGCCTGATTGCCAGACAAAGTAAAAATTCAAAACCCGCCTCGGTTATGCCGGGGCGGGTTTTTCTTTGGGCCAGATCAATTCAAAGCGTTCAAACACGGCGTCGAGATCGTCAGAATAGGTGAAACCCTCCCGGTCAGCCTCGCGTTGCCAGAATTTTCTGTGCTCGGTGATCCAGTGGTCGAATGAGCGGTCGCCCTCGCCCTCATCAAAGGCAAATTGGGCATCGGCCCCACGAATGGGTTTGGTCTCAACCTGTGTGGTACGAATGACGGCACGCGGCGTGCCGGAACCATCCAGTGCAATCCAGTAATCGCCAGGCTTGGGCAGGCCGTCCGGGTCATCCACAAACCATCGCGCCAGAGTGCAGGTCGCCTGTTTGGTGCCCTGCAGAACCAGCGCACACAATTCGTCCTGCATCGCCGGGTCATCGCCGAAGGCGTCCGCCGCGCGGGGCGTTCCGGTCAGACCGGTTTCGGCTTCAAACAGGGACCAGAAGGCTTGTTGGTCGGGCGTGAGTGTCATGGGTTAGCTGCCGTTTTCCTTCCCGCCCTTGACGACGCGAAGGAAGGGTTTGGTTCTGACCGGTTTTTCGGCCTGAGTTTTTCTTGGGTTGTCCGGCGGATTGTCCGCTGACGGATTTTGAGGCACCGCCTCAATCAGATCATCATTGATGTCACGCACGCGTGGGCCAGTAGCTTGGCCCTTGGACTTGAAGGACGAATTCCTGAATCCGCCGCCGGGTTTGGGCGAGAAACCCTTGCCGCGCGACATCGGTTTTCGTGCTTTGCCTTTGGCCTTCTTTTCGATTTCGCGCAGCTTCACATTCTGGCGCGCGGACAGAGGTTCGCTCAGCGCGCCTTTTTCAGGATCGTTGAAGGCTGACCCGAACGTATCGAGGCGTTCCTCGACGGAGTCGACGAATTCGGATTCCCATTCATTGAGTTGAGTGTCATCGCCGCCCTGCGCCGCCTTGGCTTTGGCAAGGGCGATTTTGCGTAATGCACGCTTGGTCTTTTTATCGTCGACCTCTCGCGCCAAGCGATGTCCTACTCTCCGACTGCTCCGAGATAGAGTTCCAGCAGCGCTTCGGCTTCCTGACGCTCATTTCGGTCAATTTTTCGCAGGGCAATCACGCGGCGCAGAATTTTCACGTCATAGCCCATGGATTTGGCCTCGGCGTAAACTTCCTTCATGTCGTCCATGACGGTTTTCTTGTCGTCTTCGAGGCGCTCGATACGCGCGACGAATGCCTTCAATTGTTCGCGCGCGGACCCACCCAGCGAATGCGACGTATCAGAAACGGGAGCTGAGGCGGCGTCGTCCATGGAAAATTACCCTGACTTGCATGATTGCGATTGGATATGAGCGCAGACGCTAAGCGCATGGGCGCGATTTCTCAAGGCGCATGCACGCCTCTTTCCACGGGCTTTTGCAGATCGCTGGAACTATCGTGCGCTGCGGCGCTGCACATCGGCCACCGCATTCGCGACAGCTTCAGGTGCCCAATGGTGGAGCATATGGCCCCACGCCTCGTCGGTGATCAATGTGGCTTCGGGCATACGCGCCGACACGGGAATTGAATGACGATGCGTGAAGACGACCTGATCGTCTGGCCCAGCCAGAATAACCACCGGCTGGGTGATGTTTTCATAGCGATGATCCTGATCGGCCAACCAGCGATTGACCGGTGCCATATCGGCGGCATTGGCCTTGATCACGGACGGTTCAAACAGACGTTCGACCCGAACGGCTTCGGCATAGCCGTCCGGTACGGGCTGCGGTGAGAAGGTTGTCTCAAGGCCGCTATCAATTCGGGTCGGTCCCACCAGCGGGATGATCACACGGGTAAAGATCGGTCCAATGCCGAAAATGCGGGTAGCCCGGTTATACCAGGCCGCTTCGCCGACGCCGGACATCAGCGCCGGAGCAATCAGTACAAGACCTGACACGCTGCCCGGATGATCCATCGCCAGGCGGGTCGAGACCGCCCCGCCCCAGGAATGGCCGATGACGATGGGCGATACCATGTCGAGCTCGGTTATCAATTCAGCCAGCAATTCCGCCTCGGCTTCCGGATTCCACTCGCCGGACGGGCGCTCACTCCACCCAAGGCCGGGGCGGTCGACATAGATGGCGCGATAACCATCAAGATGGCCCGACAGGGCCAGCCGCATATCTTCGCCATTGGACGATGCGCCATGAATAACCAGAATGGACGGGCCGCTACCTTCTTCGACATAGCGGATTTGTGCGCCATCAATCTCGACATATTCGCCAGGCGGCGCGCTGACATCGGCATCAGCCGGAGCCAGAGTGAGCGCGGTTGCGCCAGCACTTGCGGCAATCAGAGCCATTAATTTCACCATCATTTTTATAGTGCGCGTCCTGCTTGCTCGGCGCGGATGCGGGCGGCGGCCCGACGCGCAAGTTCGAACTGTGGATAAATCGCCAAGGCCTCGTCATAGGCTTCCAGCGCGGAATCGGGTCGCTGGGCTTGTTCGAGGGTTCGGCCCAGAAGAAGATAGGCATCAAAGCGGCGCGGCTCGGCGGTCAGTGATTCATTCAACGCTTCGAGCGCGAAGCTCCAATCTTCGCGCGCTGCAGCGATTTGCGCGGCCCGCAGCCAGCCTTCAGAATAATCCGGCTCGATTTGAGTGACATGATCGAACATGCGCGCGGCCAGAGCCAGGTCACCGGACAAGGCGGCGGCTTCACCACGATCCATCAAAAGGGAAATCGTATCGCTGCCGGAATCAGCCCACAGAGCGACGATTTCATCGACCAGTGCTGGCGCCGCCTCGGCATCTGCGGTGACAAGCGCGGCAAGGCGTTCTTCAAGGCGCTCTTCGGGCGTCTGCAGGGGTGTGACCTGCAAAAGCAAAGCGAGAAACAAAGCTTTCATCATGGGGCCAAGATAAGCCAACGCCCCCGAACGTCCAGCGCGGGGGCGTAAATCTCACGGAGATTTAACGTAAAATGTCAGGCGTTTGGGCTAACCCGCACGCGCTTTGAAGCGTGGATCAACCTTGTTGATCACGAAAACACGGCCACGGCGGCGTACGACTTTGCACGCGCGATGGCGGTTTTTCAGCGATTTGAGTGAGCTGCGTACCTTCATCGGACCGGTCCTTTAAGCATTCAATCGTTATCAGCCCTCGCCCTGTGGCGAAGGAGGGCGGGAATTAAGCGATGGCGCATGCCCTGTCAACAGTCAGCGCTGGCCATACGGCATGCTGTTGCAGGTTGCCGGGCTCTTAATTCAGTGATGAGAAAGCGCGCGAGGATGCCGGTATGAAAACAGCTGTGTTGCGCGGTCTGAAGGGGCGCTGTCCCAATTGCGGGCAGGGCGCGCTGTTCCACGGCTATATTCGACAGGTTGAAACCTGCTCGCATTGTACTGCTGATCTGGGGCAATATCGGGCCGATGATGGACCGTCCTGGCTGTCGGTTTTGCTCACCGGGCCGGTCGCCATGCCTGTAACCTTTATGTTGCTGACGCAAACCGGCCTGCCGGCCTGGATTGCGACGGCGCTGGCGATGCTGTTTGCAACGCTGACCGTTCTGATTCTTTTGCCACGCATGAAGGGATTTTTCATCAGCCTGATATGGCTCTCGAAAAATTCAAATTGAGCCAATAACACAGGCTTACAAACCGGTTAGTTGTGGGTTCATGTTCAACGCCCTAGTTTCCCGCTCATCATGAAGACGATTCTTGTTTTTCTCGCGGTATTCGCCTTCGGCGCAACTACCCATGCCCAGGACCTGGTCGAGGTTGATCTCGAACTCGTTCTGGCGGTCGATATATCCTATTCGGTTGATGAGGAAGAGGCGCGCCGCCAGCGTGAGGGCTATGTCGCTGCGCTTGCTCATCCCGATGTGATCAGCGCGATCGAAGGCGGACCAATTGGCCGGATCGCTGTGACCTATGTTGAATGGGCCGATGCCGGTTTCCAGCGCCCGGCAGCGGACTGGACCGTGATTGCGTCCGAAGCCGACGCGCTGGCATTCGCAACGGCGGTCGCTGACGCACCGCTGGAGCGTGGCCATTACACGGCGATCGGTGCGGCTATAGCAAACAGTGTTCAGCGCATTGAGGACAATGCTTTCACCGCGCCGCGCCGAATTATCGATATCTCGGGGGATGGTCCACAAAATCAGGGTATCTCCCTGATTGAGGCCCACCGGCTAGCCAATGATGCGCGCATTATCGTCAATGGTCTGCCGGTAATGTCGGACCGGCCGGGGCGCTGGGTCAGACCGGTTGAGGTCAATCTCGACACTTATTTCGACGAGAATGTCATCACCGGGCCCGGTGCTTTCGTTCATGCCGCGCGTACGGCGGATGAATTTCGCGCCGCAATCCTGCGCAAGATGACGCTGGAAATTGCCGGGGCTGAAACCAATTTCAATGAATTGCGGAGCCTGGCGCCATGATTCTGCGCATGCTGTCTTTGATTTGTGCCGTCCTGATTTCCGGTTCAGCCGCCGCGCAATATGATGATCCGTGGCCAGATCGCGAGCCGAAATACACCGATGACGGCCGGATGATTGTCGATCTGGAACTGGTCTTTGCAGTCGATGTGTCCTCGTCCATTGATGAGGCCGAGGCGCTGCAACAGAGACAGGGCCATGTTGCGGCTCTGGCCGATCCCGATGTGATCTCAGCCATTCAGGCGGGCGGCGAAGGCCGGGTCGTGGTTATTTATCTCGAATGGGCCGATGCTGATTTTCAACGCGTTGTCGCGCCCTGGACAGTGATTGAGAGCGAAGATGATGCGCGCGCCTTTGCCGGCGTTCTGGCCGCTGCGCCCTTTATCTCAGGACGCCGGACCGCCATTGGTGGTGCGATCTCAAACAGCGTGACCCTGATTGAGACCAATGCCTATGAAGGGACGCGCCGCGTCATCGATATTTCCGGCGATGGCCCGCAAAATGCGGGACCGAGCCTGATCGATGCACGCGCTGCCGCCGATGAAAGCCGCATCACGGTCAATGGCATCCCGATGCAGGGCGGGCGACAGCATCCCTTTCGTCCCCCTGTCAATATCGACGTGGCGCGCTATTTCGAAAATCACGTGATCACCGGCCCCGGCGCATTCGTGATGGCGAGCGAGGACCATGAAGATTTTGTGGAAGCCTTGCGACGAAAGCTTATTGTTGAGATTGCCGGATTGTGGCCAGAATCTTTTGCGAGAGATGGATAATGCGTATTCTTTCGACCCTGATGGCCGGGCTTGTTTCGGTTGCATTTTCAGTTCCGACCGCCATGGCGCAGGACGGTCCGTTCATTGATTGGCTGAATGATTTCAGACCCCGCCTGGTTCAGTCGGGCGCGTCGCCGCAGACCGTCAGAGCCATGCTCGACGGTCTGGAACCGGAGATGCGCATTATCGATCGCGATCGCGATCAGCCGGAATTCGTTCGCCCATTGTGGGAATATCTCGACATTGCGGCTTCGGATCTGCGGACTGCCAACGGGCTGGAAACCTTTGCTGACAATCGCGAGACGCTCGAAGCCATCGAAGCGCGCTTTGGCGTGGATGCTGAAATTCTCGTCGCCATCTGGGGGCTGGAAAGCTCCTATGGTCAGATCATGGGCGATAATGATGTCGTGCAGGCGCTCGCCACGCTGGCCTGGGAAGGCCGCCGCCGCAGCTGGGCCGAAGCGCAATTGATTGCCGTGGGCCGCATGCTGGACCGTGGCTATGCCGACCGGTCCCAGTTGACGGGGTCATGGGCCGGTGCGATGGGCCAGACCCAGTTTATTCCGGAAACCTATCTGGCGCGTGCCGTCGATTTTGACGGTGATGGCCGCCGCGATATCTGGACCAATAATGGCGATGCTGTTGGGTCATCGGCCAATCTACTGGCCGAGGCGGGCTGGTCTCTGGACGCCCCGATTGTCATCGAAGTTCGCATGCCCGAAGGCTATGATCTCAGCAATTGGGCACCACGCGAATCGCGACTAGTCGCTGAATGGTCAACGCGCGGCATCGTTCGGGCCGATGGTATTGCGTGGGCCACGAATGATTTGATGCGTGGTGCAAAACTGGTCCTGCCCGCAGGTTTGCGGGGTCCCGCATTCCTGACCTTTGGAAATTTCGAGGCCATCAAGCGCTATAACAATTCTACCAGCTATGCGATTGGCGTCTGGCTGTTGTCACGCCGGGTCGATGGTGGCGGCGAGATTCTGCAGGCTTGGCCAACAGATGACCCGCCGATTACACGCAGTCAGACACGCGAACTGCAAGAAGCCTTGCTGGCCATGGGTTATGATCCGGGCGGTGTCGACGGGATATTTGGCCCGAACTCCCGCCGGGCCTTGATGGCCTTTCAGCGCGCACGCGGTCTGACGGCAGATGGCTATGCCGGGCGGCTTACCTATGATGCGGTGATGTCAGCGCAATAGCGTCGCGCGGTTCGGGGGCAGTGTGGACACTCGGATATTTGTACCACTGATCTTTGCCGGTTTTGCGTTCGCCGAAATTCTGGCGGGCCGTTTTCACGACAAGGCGCATTCCGGTAATCGGGATATCGGGATCGAAATTGTATCGACCCTGGTTTTTATCGGGCTGACTGTTCCGGCGATTTTTTATCTGTCGCCGATGATCGTTGAAGCCATTGCGCCGGGCAGTGCGAATGCCTGGGCCGATTGGCCGTGGTGGGGAATGCTCGTCATTTTCCTCATCTTTGATGACATGTTGCAATACTGGTGGCACCGCACCGTTCATAACGTGCCTTGGCTCTACAATTTGCACAGGGCGCATCATTCAGGCGGCTATCTCAATATCCGCGTCGCCTACCGGAACAATATTTTCTATTATGTGATGATGCCGGGAATATGGATCGCGGCCGCGCTCGTCCATCTGGGATTTGGTCCCGTCTACATGGTCTATCTTGTCGTGAAGATGACGGTGATTTTCGCGGCCCATTCCAGTTTGCGCTGGGACGAGGCGTTGTACCGGATCAAATGGCTTTCACCGATCATGTGGGTGGTCGAGCGCACGATTTCGACACCCGCAACGCATGCTGCCCACCATGGCCTGCACGCGGATGACGGCGTGACAAATTACAAGGGCAATTATGGAAATCTGCTGTTCTTCTGGGATGTCCTGTTCGGCACGGCCAGGATCACACGGCGTTATCCCAAGCAATTTGGCGTGGAAAACCTGCCAGAAACCAAGGCCCGAACCGAGCTCGCCTGGCCGCTTTTTCGCAAATAAGCGGCGTTAGAATGACCCGTTCGCGAGCGCATCTTCAAGCGCCTGAAGTTTCTTGCGCGCCTTGCGCCATTCCCACCACAGGAAGGCGATTTTGGGTCCATCGACCAGATAGCGGCGCCACATGCGTTGGGGTTCCTGCACCAGCCGGTGCAGCCATTCCAGACGCGCATTCTGCATCCATTTGGGTGCACGTTCAGCCTGCCCGCCGAGGAAATCCAGAGACGCACCAACGCACAGGCCAATACCGGTGCAATCGCCGCGATCCAGGCAGGCTTCGGCAATCATTTCCTGCTGAGGTGAGCCCACACACAGGAAAACAAAGCGCGACGGATTGGCG
>CAXBKM010000017.1:0-13706 GCA_963976265.1 uncultured Maricaulaceae bacterium | reverse complement strand
TTGAAACCCATGACGGTTTTGCGCAGCACAATAATGCGCGCCTGCGCGCCTTTCTCGACAGTTTCGGCTTTGACTACGAATTTCTCTCCGCGACCGAGCAATACCGGTCGGGCGCCTTTGATGCGACGCTGATCCGGGCGCTGGAGAAATTCGACGACATCATGAAGGTGATGCTGCCGACGCTGGGCGCCGAACGCCAGGCGACCTATTCGCCCTTCCTGCCGATTTCACCAACGACGGGCCGAGTCCTCTATGTGCCAATGAAGGCGACCGATCCCAAGGCCGGGACGATCACCTTTGAGGACGAAGACGGAACCGACGTCACCCTGCCGGTGACGGGCGGGCATACCAAGCTGCAATGGAAGCCCGATTTTGGTATGCGCTGGGCCGCGCTCGGTGTTGATTTCGAGATGTTCGGCAAGGACCATCAGGCCAATGCGCCGATCTATTCGCGGATCTGCAAAATCCTGGGCGTCGAACCGCCTGTGCAATATGTCTATGAGCTGTTCCTCGATGCGGTCGGCGAGAAAATTTCCAAATCCAAGGGCAATGGCCTCTCGGTCGAGGAATGGCTGCGCTATGGCACGCAGGAGAGCCTGTCGCTCTATAATTTTGCCAAGCCGCGCGTTGCCAAACGCCTGCACTTTGATGTCATCCCGAAAGCCGTGGACGAGTATTTTCAGCATTTGAACGCCTATCCCGGACAGGATGAGGCCAAGAAGCTCGAAAACCCGGTCTGGCACATTCATGACGGCAATGCGCCGGCCGATGTGCCGCCGATCAGCTTTGCCATTCTGTTGAACATTGCATCGGTTTCGAGCGCGAAAGACACCGCAACGCTGTGGGGCTTTATTTCCAAATATGCCAAGGGCGCGACACCGCAGAGCCATCCGGTTCTCGACGCGCTCGCTTCGCGTGCCGTGGCATATTATGAAGACTTCATCGAACCGGCCAAGACCTATCGCGCGGCCAGCGATGTCGAGCGCGCGGCGCTGGAAGATTTGAAAACCCGCCTTGCGGCACTGGATCCGAACGAGACGGACGCAGAAATCATCCAGACCGAGGTCTATGCCGCTGGCAAGGCGCAGCCATTCGACAATTTGCGCGACTGGTTTACCGGTCTTTATGAAGTGCTGCTCGGACAGCGTCAGGGGCCGCGCTTTGGCGGCTTTGTTGCGATCTATGGCATCGCGCAAACCATTGCCCTGATCGACAGCGCGCTGAACGGTGAACTGATTTCAAAGTAAATTAATACGGACCTCATGTCAGATATTGTTGACATTGATTTTCACTGGCCCTATATGTCAAAAACATTAGACATCAGGTCAGGAGAAATTGACATGAACTTTCACGAGAAAAGCAATATGGCCATGCTGGCGATCATGATTGTCGTGTATGGCATCTATTTCGGTCAGGCATTGCTGAGTATTGTCAGTGCCGGGGTTCCACCGGCGGAAGCCTTGGCCGCAACCAATGCCTTGATGGTCGTCACGGTCGGGGCCGTCACGGTTCTGGCCATCATTGCGCACATCATCATTGCAGTTCTGGCCCCGTCTGAGGCCGATGATGCGCGCGACGAACGCGACAAGCTGATGGAAATGCGCGGTGACCAGCGCGGCGGAGTCGTTATGACGATATTTGCCCTGGGGGCGCTGTTGATCGCCATGCTGGACATGCCGGCCTATCTGATCGCCAACACCGTATTGGCAGGTTTGGTCGCGTCGGAGATCGTCAAGGGTGTGTCGAAAATGATCGGTTATCGGCGGGGGGTGTAGGCGCGATGGCGAAGGCAACCAAAATCACCAATGACATTCGCCGCCTGCGCTTTGACGCCAATGAAATGACGCAAGCTGATCTGGCCAAAGCGGTCGGAGTTACCCGCCAAACAATCATCGCCATCGAGCAGGGGCGATACTCGCCCTCGCTCGAAGTGGCCTTCCTGATCGCCCGGGCTTTTGGAACGCCGCTGGATGCGGTTTTCCAATACCCGGACGGTTAGGACACGTCCCTGGTTCAGGCCGCGTGGGGAAAGCGTCCGAAATGCGAATTAAGCGCATAGTGCAGGCGCGGATCCGGCTCGGCAAAAGCATTGGGGCTTGGCAGGGCCGGGGCCTCACGCAGGGTCTCGATCGGGACGTTCAGGACGCAGCGATCCAGTTGCGGATCAAAGGTCAGCGTCTCCCAGGGTACGGCATAGAGCCGCTCACCAATTTCACTGGGCGTTTCCAGTGCGACCAGCACATAGAGAACGCGCCCGGTGGTGGCGCCCACGGCGACGTCTTCCAGAACGCCAATTTTGCGCCCGGAAGGGCTGACGATCTCGATACCATGAAGGGAGGATGCGGTGAAAGTGCGGGGGAGGATGGACATTGCGGCATTCCTTTCTGGATAGCGGCATGGCCTGTTTCGACATTGGGTTATGGTTGACCCAATTGTAAAACGCACTGATTCCATGATGGTTCCGTGACCGGATCATGTTTGTTTTGTGGCGATTCGAAAAAGCGGAAATCTACTGGCTGGCCCAAACGATCCGCGCCATCCAGGCCACGTCAATTGCCATCAGCTTGCGATCTGGAAAATCCGGATTGAATGATCGCAGCAGGACATAATCGGGTCGAAGTCGGGCCAATTCCTTGGCCATGACTTCGCCCTCGATCGTTTTGACAATCACCCGGTCTCCGCGTCGCGGCGTGTCGTTTGGTGAGACGACGACCCGGTCTCCCGGTCTGAAAACCGGCAGCATGGACTCGCCAGTAATTTCCAGCGCATAGGCGTTCGCATCTTCAACGCCGGGAAATTGGATATCACCCCAGCCTTGCCCGGTCGGAAAACCGGATTCATCAAAATACCCATCAAAGCCAGCCTTGGCGAAACCCAGCAGCGGGACGGAGCGTCCGGTGCTGGCACCCGTGGCCAATGCGGCAAAGTCTTCGAAACTGACCCGGACGGCGGCCAGAGCCTTCGACAGGCTTTCCGTTGATGGCCAGCGCTGGCGGGCATTGGCATCGACCATACGCTTTGACGGGTTGAAGGTCGTCGGGTCCAGACCGGCACGACGCGCCAGTCCGGAAGGCGTTAGACCCGCCCGGGCCGCGAGGCGGTCAACACCGCTCCAGATTTGCGCATGAGTCAGCATGCAACCAGTCCGATAACAACGATCATTTGCTACCATAAAGGAAAACAATCCTGATTTCCAGAGCAGATCAAACGCTTGTGCCTTGCGTCTCGTCGGCGGCAGGGCTAACTCCAAATCATGAGTCGTGATTTTCCCCACCTGATTTACCGCCTTGTTGAGCCAGATTGCTGGGCTGAAGCCATGCGCAATGGCGCCTATAAGGGCGCTGAGCATGATCTTCGTGATGGTTTCATTCACTTTTCCACCGCCGAGCAACTGCCGGGAACGCTCGACAAGCATTATGCGAATGTTGATCGCCTGGCGCTCGTTGAGGTGGCTCTATCTGATCTCGACGATGCGGTGAAATGGGAAAAGTCGCGCGGCGGCGACCTTTTCCCGCATCTCTATGCAGATTTGCCCATGATGGCGGTTTCATCGCTTCGGCTGATCCGGCGCAGCGACGATGGCAGCTGGACCTTGCCAAGCGAGATTTTCGAATGAGCCTTTATGAAGATATTGGCATGGCGGGTCTGCGCCTGCTGCCACCGGAAATGTCACATACAATTAGCTTGCTGGTCTTGCGCGCCGGATTGGGGCTGCGTGACCAGACTGTCCCCGATCCGATATTGCAGACCCATCTGGCCGGACTCGACCTGCCAAACCCGATTGGTTTGGCCGCGGGCTATGACAAGAATGCGCAAGTGCCGGATACTCTCCTGCGTATGGGTTTTGGTTTTGTTGAGTGCGGGGCCGTCACGCCAAGGCCTCAACCCGGCAACCCCAAACCGCGCCTTTTCCGTCTCTCAAAAGATCGCGCAGTGATCAATCGGATGGGGTTCAACAATGATGGCCTCGCACAGATTGCAACGCGATTGCGGGCCCGAGCCGGCCGCGCCGGTATTGTCGGCATGAATCTGGGGGCCAACAAGGCCAGCGACGACAAGACGGCAGATTATGTTGAAAGCGTGCGCGCCCTTGCCGGCCTCGCCAGCTTCTTCACGGTCAATATCTCCTCACCCAATACGCCGGGTTTACGCGCACTTCAGTCCAGGGATGCGCTCGACGCGCTGCTGTCGCGTGTCATGGCAGCCAGGGGCGCGGAACCGGTCTTCCTGAAAGTTGCGCCGGATTTGGCCGATGAAGATCTGGCGGATATTTCAGCGGCGGTAAGCGAGTGGAAAATCGACGCGCTGATCGTGTCGAACACGACGATTGAGCGTGCCGACAGCTTGATGAGTAAGGATCGCGGCGAGACGGGCGGTTTGTCAGGTCGGCCCTTGTTTGGGCGTTCGACCGCCCTGCTCGCCGACTTTCACCGGATACTCCCAAACACGCCCCTGATTGGTGTTGGCGGTGTGGAATGCGCCGACACGGCCTATGCCAAAATCCGGGCCGGCGCGACGGCGGTCCAGCTCTATTCCGCGCTTGTCTATAAGGGCCCGGGCCTGATCCCGCAGATCAAGCAGGGCCTGGCCTTGCGTTTGAAGGCCGACGGGTTTGCATCCGTGGCAAATGCGGTTGGCGTCGACGCCTAGGCCGCAATACGCTTTTCGAGCGCCGGATATTGGATCGCCAAGGCGCCGGCACGAGCGATATAGAAAATCAAAAAAGCCAGCCAGATGCCATGATTGGCATAGAGGGGCGACAAGATGAAATCGGCCATCAAATAGATCGCAACCGCAGCGATGCCGGCATTTCGCAACATGGCGCCGCGCGTTGCCCCGATGAATATGCCATCGAATATCCAGGCCATCGCACCCAAAAACGGGACGATGGCACAATAGGGCAGATAAGCGATCGCTGCATCGCGCGCGGCAACATCATCGATGATCGCGGTCAGGGCTTCGTCGCCAAATGCCCAGGTCAACACCGCAAATATCGCACCGGCGGCAAGGGCTTGCTCGGCAGACAATCGCAGGGCGGTGCGCAAGGCCGTCACTGATTTGCGCCCAACAGCGCGGCCCGCTTCGGTTTCAGCGACAAAGGCAAAGGCATCCAGCACAAATGCCCAGACGGTGATCACCTGTATCAGGACGTGATTGCCGGCCAGAATGGCCGTGCCCTGGCGTGCACCCGCATTGGTGAACCAGGTAAATCCGATGATCAGCGTCCAGGTTCGGATCATCAAATTGAGATTGACATCGACCATGCGTTTCAGCGCGTCGGGATCGAGCAGCGCCGCGCGGGTCAGAACGTGGTCCTGCCATCCACCCCGTGCGGCGATGATGCGCCAGACAAAGATGATACCGACGATCAGGCCGGACCATTCGGCAATGGCGGTTGCGGCCCCCACGCCGCCGGGGCCATAGCCGAGCCCGAGCACAAACCAGAGATCGAGAATGATATTGACGGCGCTGATAACGGCGTGAACGATCAGGGTTTCGGTCGAGCGTCCCAGACCGATCAGCCAACCGGTCAGAACAAAGACACCAAAGGCGCCGGGCGCGCCCCAGCTGCGCGCAAAGAAATAGTCGAGCCCCCTGGCTTCGACATCCGGCGCACCTTGCAGGATCGCAAAACCGCCCGCGGCAACGAAACCGCGCGCAAGCAGGACGACCAGACCGAGCGTCGCGGCCAGCAACAGAGCTCGAACCAGTGACCTTTGAACTTCAATTTCGTCGTCTGTGCCATCGGCTTGTGCGGTCAGGCCTGTCGTGCCCATACGCAAAAAATAGAAGCTCCAGTAGATAACGTTGAACAGGGCTGCACCCAGTGCCACGCCGCCCAGATCGCGCGCATCGCCCGACAGGCCCAGCACAAATGTATCAACCACGCCGGCAAGCGGAATGGCGGCATTGGCAAACACCAAAGGCCAGGCACGCAGCAGCACGTCTTTGCGGGTGAGGGCGACAGGATCCATACCTGCGCGGTTATCGCGCTAACGGGCGCGGCGCAAGCGTGGATCATCCTATATGATCAGGCAAAACGATTCTGAACCCAAGAGGCCAACCATGATCCGCAGCTATGCCGCCCTGTCCGCCGGGGCCCCTCTGGAACGCCACGATTTTGATCCGGGCGCGTTGCCCGATGACGAGATAGAGATCGCGGTTGAAAGCTGCGGGCTCTGTCATTCTGACCTGTCCATCATCAATGATGAATGGGGCGGGAAAACCTATCCACTTGTGCCGGGCCACGAAATTGTCGGTACGGTCGCCGAGACCGGGCGCGGTGTGACGCATTTGACCAAGGGGCAGCGCGTCGGCGTCGGCTGGTATGCCCATTCCTGCCTGACCTGCCATCCGTGCATGAGCGGCGACCACAATATGTGCAGGGACGCGGCAGGTGTCGCTGCGGCCTGGTCAGGACGCCAGGGCGGGTTCGCGGATCGGGTCCGAGCACAAGGGGCGTGGGCGGTACCATTGCCTGACGGGATTGATGCGGCGAAAGCCGGTCCGCTTTTCTGCGGTGGCATCACGGTGTTTAACCCGCTGGTACAGTATGGCATCTGCCCGACTGACCGGGTTGGCGTGATCGGGATTGGCGGCTTGGGCCATCTGGCATTGAAATTTCTCAAAGCCTGGGGCTGTGAGGTGACGGCCTTTACGTCATCGCAGAGCAAGGCCGATGAAGCGCGCGCGTTTGGCGCACATCGCATCGTCAACAGCCGTGACGCGGACGCCCTGAAGGCGGAACGCGGGCGCTATGATCTGGTCCTGTCGACGGTCAATGTTCCGCTGAAATGGTCGGCCTATATCAACGCATTGGCGCCACGCGGACGCTTGCATCTCGTGGGCGCCGTGATGGAGCCCGTACCAGTTTCCGCCGGGATGATGATGAATAATCAGCGCGCCGTATCCGGGACCTCTGTTGGCGCACCCGCGACGATAGCGACCATGCTGGAGTTCTGCGCGCGCCATGACATTGTCCCGCAAACCGAACACATGGCGATGTCGAAAATCAATGACGCGATCGCGCATCTCGAAGCGGGCAAGGCGCGCTACCGGATTGTGCTGGAAAATGATTTTTAGCGAATATGGCTCGCCTGCCCATCGTCCATCATCCAGCCTACACCGCGTCATCAATGCCGCCCCGGCATCGCTTTCCGATGAACAAGTATCAGGCTCTGGCCCAGCAGCTGATTGAGGGTGGGCTGGTGGCCGAAATGGCGGCTTTTCACCGGCCGATACGCGCATCCCGCGCCTGGCTGGAGATGGGCCATGATGCGGCCTATGTCGCCGCGGTTCTGGATGGCCGATTGAGTGAGGCCGACCAGCGCAAGATCGGCTTCAAGATCAATGATGCTATCGCATTGCGGTCGCGGATGTCGGCATCGGGGACCCTGCTGGCCGGGCGACTGGCACTGGAATTCGGGGTCGCGGCCAATACGGCGGGCGGCAGCCATCATGCCGACAGGGGTGAAGGCGCAGGCTTTTGCGTATTCAATGATGTCGGCGTTGCTGCCAGCATGCTCCTGGCCGAAGGTGCCGTGTCACAGATCCTGGTTCTTGATCTGGATGTTCATCAGGGTGATGGTACGGCGCGCATATTTGCCAATGAGCCCCGGGTTTTCACAGCCTCCATCCATTGCGAACAAAACTGGCCACGGCGCAAAGCGGCCAGTGATCTCGATATTGGACTGGAGCGCGAGACCGGCGATGACGGCTATCTTGCTGTGCTGGCGGAGACCTTGCCGGACCTGATTGAACGCGTGAAGCCGGACCTGGTTTTCTACAATGCGGGCGTCGATCCACATACCGATGACCGCCTTGGCCTGCTCTGCCTGAGCGATGAGGGTTTGACGGCCCGCGAGACTTATGTCGCCCGCACCGTGATGGATGCGGGCATTGCGCTCTGCGGTGTTTTGGGCGGCGGATATGGTGATGACCCGTCGCAGATCGCTGCGCGCCATTCCGTGATGTTCAAGGCGTTTGCTCGCGCTATGCCGTCCTAGTCGATTGCACAGGCGCCATCGGCGCATTTGCGGCGCGGGCGATAGGGGACAATGAAGCGATAGAGTGCATCGAGTGGTATCCGGATGGGTGCGGGTCTTGTGAGAATAGCGAGCCAGCCCCAACCCTCACAGCGTTCCCAGATGGCAATAAACGCCGCCCAGCCGTCCACCAGCGTGCCATCGCTCAAGCGCACATGCAGCGCGTCCAGAGCGGCTTTGCGGTCAACATCGTTTGGAATATCGCCATTCACATCATCAAGAATAACGCGCCCGCCACCGCGACGTTCATAGATTTTCATCTCGTGAACGCAGATCGGGCAGAGGCCGTCAAAATAGGCGATGATTGGGTCGGTTTTCATGGCAAGGAAACTAGCCCGCCAATACCTGATTTCAAATGCGGCGTGATGGCACAGCACCATGATGTATGGGGCGGATTTACCTCGCCATCTTGCACCGAATCTCTAAAGTGCGACCCGACAATTTAGGGAGAGGGATTATTATGAGTGACGCACACGAAATCGACTACGACATCAAGGGCGAGGACATCCAGTTTGTTGAAATTGAACTGGATCCGGGCGAGAGTGTCGTCTCTGAAGCTGGCGCGATGATGTTCAAATCGCCGTCCATTGAAATGGAAGCGGTGTTCGGCGACGGATCCAAGAAAAACAAAGGCTTCATGGGCGCGCTGGCCGGCGCAGGCAAACGTCTGCTGACCGGCGAGAGCCTGTTCATGACCGTGTTTACCCATCACGGTCAGGGCAAGGCGCGTGCGGCTTTCGCGGCCCCCTTTCCCGGGACGATTATCCCGGTTCATCTCCCCGATGTCGGGGGCAAATTGATTTGCCAGAAAGACTCTTTCCTTGCCGCCGCCAAGGGCGTCTCAGTCGGTATCGCGCTGCAAAAGCGTATCATGACCGGGCTGTTTGGTGGCGAAGGCTTCATCATGCAAAGCCTTGAGGGCGATGGATGGTGTTTTGTCCATGCGGGCGGGACCTTGGTTGAAAAGGAACTGGCTGCAGGCGAGGAACTTCACATCGATACCGGTTGCGTTGTGGCCTACACGCAGGATGTCGATTTTGAAATTGTCAAGGCGGGTAATATCAAATCGATGATTTTCGGCGGCGAAGGCGTGTTCTTCGCCAAGCTGAAGGGGCCGGGCAAAGTCTGGATTCAATCCATGCCATTCTCGCGCTTGGCTGGCCGGATTATCGCCAATTTGCCAGTCACCGGCTCTGGACAGGGTGAAGGCTCGGTCCTGGGTCCGCTGGGTTCGATCGTTCGCGGCAGCTAGGGCGCTATTTTGCAGATTTGATCAGGAAGTGGCCGTGCAGGGTGGCGACCTGCGCGTCCCTTCGCCCTTGCCAGGCTTCGGCACGGACATTGGCGACACGCGATCCGGCGCGGCCGATGAAAGCGCGCGCATAGACATCTTCAGGGCGCGCGGGGCGCAAATAGTCAACCGCGACATCAATGGGCTTGGGCAGTTTCAATAGCGGTTGCGAAGCGAGCAGCGTGGCTGACGCAATGATTTCCAGAAACGCGCCAACGGCGCCGCCATGCAGGGCCGGGACGAGCGGGTTGCCAACCAGATGCTCGGCATAGGGCAGGATACCGGTCAACTCATCGCCCTTACGCTCAATCCGGACACCGAATTTGGCGACATAGGGTGCCGCCAGAAGCGTTTCGATCAAATCATCACTCATGACAGATCTCCGGTTTCGATGGCTTTTTTGGCGCGCGCGGCGGCTTCCGCTGACGGGCGTGTCACCATGAAAGCAGCTTGCGCGGTCGCTACTGGGTCGGAGATATCGCCATCATGGGCGGTGGCCCTGACAAAGGCGATCAGGCCATGGGCGCGGATGCATTCAGCTTCGGCGACAACATCATTTCCAGGTTCCGCCGGGCGCATATAGTCGATGCGCAGGTCCAGCGTCGCCGGTGTATCGGAGGCTCCAAGCCCGGAAAATGCTGCTATGCCACAGGCGTGATCGAGGAGAGCCGTGACCACGCCGCCATGCAGGACGCCGGTTTCCGGGTCGCCGACGAGGTCCTCGCGATAAGGCGCGCGCATTTGGGCGTTACCGGGGCCGAGGCCTTCCAGTGAAAATCCGAGCGCCATCGCATGGGGCGATCCATCGACGAGCAAAGGCGCAAGGCGGTTGAGAAGATCCTGAAGGCTTTCAGCCATGGGTGAGCATCCGTCACTGATTGAACGACCTACCTAGCGGGCGGCAGCCCCGACCGCCAGTGCCGGTGTTCAGCGGCTTTCAGTGTTTTTGAAGGCGGCGATGGACGACGGTCTCCAGACCGCGCACGACAGCTTCGCCAGTCAGGTCACCGCGGCATTTGGCGCGGACAAGCTGGATGATGGCTGCGCGGTGCATCTCGATCACCTCGTCATCGGACGGTGTGAATGTTTGCAATGAGCCGACATAGCGATTGAGGCAAACCACAACGCGGCGCGTTAGCGGGCACCCTTCAGGCGCAACCTCTTCGGCAAGCGCGACGACCGCGTTGCGGGCAGCACCCAGGGCATCAATTCGTCCCGCCCTCACATCAGCGCCGCGCTTGAAGGGCAACGCATCATTGCGCGGGCGGCGACGGCGATCAGGGCCGCTAAAACGGGTCGCCTGAACAAAGGCGCGTGGTTTTTTAAAGCTTGTGTCGGCGCGTTCAACAACGGTTTTCGCCGGTACGGGTTTAAGCAAATATTCTGTGGCTCCGGCATCGCGGGCGAGCTGGATGTCGCGCTTTCTGGTGCGGTTTGTCAGAACGATGAGATGGGCAGCACGCACATTGTGATCGGCATGCTCGCGGACCTGACGAATGAAATCGAGCTCCTGGCGGTCTTCATCAAAGGGAGACCACGCCGCAAAGATCAGCGCCGGTTTCTCTTCTGAAGCCGCGGCAAGTGCTTCGCTGGCTTCAGCCGTGCCGTATACCGGTCCGGCACCATTTTCGCGCAGGACAGCGGTCAGAAGGCGGCGCATCAATTTGCCGGGTTCAAAAATCACAGCCGGGCGATCACGCCAGCATTCTGGTGTGTCGTAATGGTCCTGAAACCGGATCGCTGTTGATGCGCTCATCTCGCCCCACTTTCGAGAGGGCGGTATTAAGGTAAACGGCGCGCGGTTTCACGCGAAAACCGGAATTAAGCTAAACGTTTCCCTAACGGGAGCGATTGCGAAATGCGCCAAATACCCGGAAGGCAATCCAGATCGGCACGACCAGAATGGCCCCGAGAATAAGATAATCAAACGACCAGCGGACCAAATCGGCTGACAGGTCGATAAACTCGCCCCATGCCTCATAGATCGTTCCAAAGAAATCGACCCACAGGCGGCGCGGATCGACGCGGAAGGCCGCGAGGACCAATCCGGCGATTATGCTTAAGAACACCAACCGGATCAGGTCTCCGGGGGTAACCCTGATCAAACGTTCGAGAAAGCCGCGCCGCTCAGCAGGCACACCTGTCTCGTCATTCGAAGTCTGTCGGTCATCTGTCATGTGAGACATGCTTCCTGCCGATCATGGCGCAATGAGGGCAAATACCGATCAGCCCTTTTTCTTGATTTCGACGGAATGCGGATAGGGGATTTCGATGTCATTGGCATCAAAGGCTTCTTTGACATTTTTCATCATCTCAAAATAGATTGACCAATAATCATCTGTTGCTCCCCAAACACGGGTCACCAAATCGACCGAGGACTCGCCGTGTGCTTTGACTGCTGTGAACGGGGCAGGTTCCGCGTGGATTATCTCACTCTTGGCAATGACGCCATGGATTACGTCCATCGCCTTGTCGATATTGTCCTCATAGGAAATCGAGAAAACGAAATCCACGCGGCGCGTCGGGTTGGACGTATAATTGGTAATGACATCCCCCCAGGCCTGCCCATTGGGAACGATGATTTTTTTGTTGTCTGGCGTCGACAGCTCGGTCGTGAACAAATTGATGTCGCGCACCGAGCCCGAGGCACCCGCAACTTCGATATAATCACCCAGCTTGTAAGGGCGGAAGAAAACGATCATGACGCCCGCAGCGACGTTTGACAGTGTTCCTTGCAGGGCCAGGCCGACAGCAAAAGCGGCTGCACCAATGGCCGCGACAACGGATGTTGTTTCGACACCAAAGCGGTTGAGAACGGCGACGAATACGACAACGAGAATGGCGTAGCGCACCAATGATGCAGCAAAGCTGGCAATGGTCGGATCAACGCGCGGGTTTTTTTGAACAAGTCGCTGTATGTTGCGTTTGGCGACGCCCGCTACCAGATAACCAACGATCAGGATCGCAGTCGCCAGCGCGATATTGATTACGCCATTGGTGCCGATTGTGACCATTTGGCCAATCAGTTCTTCATTGAAAATGTCGTCGAAATTCATGAGACACCTGTCCGGCTCAAAGTTTGTATTTTGCGGCTTGCTATCAGGATGGACCAAGGCTGACTAGCCAGGGATTCAGAACGGCTTTGTATGGACTAGTCAAGCACGCCTCTATCCTTCGTAAGGCGGGTGAACTTCAACCAGCCAAATCGTTGTGTCGGGATCATATTCGTTTGTTTCGAAATATTCTGCGCCATTGGTTGTCTCGTAGATACCGGCAAACATGTCGCCCTCGACGGGGTCTGGTCGGAACATCATACCCTCTGGCGCGTTGGCGAACTGTACATATTCCCGGCCTTCATTGGCGTAGTGAAACGAGAGTGTCGCCTCGCCATAAACGGCTTCGGCTTCTGCCAGCGTCGAACCGGGACCGACATTCTCGGCGGTCCGGTAGCGATGATTGTCAGTCATCAGGAAGACAATATCGTATTCGTCTGCGGGTTCATCAGCGTAAAATGTGAATCCACAAACCAGAGTCTCATATTCCTCCTCAAAACAATAGGCAGACAGGTCGACCATGTAATTTGCCTCATAAGTCCCTGTCAGACCTTCGCGGTCCTGACGGAACTCGCCCATCGTGACATCAGCCGGGAATGCGCCAATGCCGTCCGCCGAAATCAGCGTCATGGAGGGGGTTTCATCTGCCTGGGTGACGTGGTCGCCGTCGCCATGTGCATCCGCCATTCCAGCCATATCCGTTGATGCGGCTGGCGCAGCACCATTTTGCGTCTGATCCGTCTGTGTCTCTTCCGACGAGGTTTCGGGTGCGCATGCTGCAATCACAATCACGCTCGCCGCACATAAATATCGTTTCATCATGGAATCCCCCTGGCCGTGCGCTGAGCGTTTCCCGAACGGCTCCGCGCGAATCCAGCATTTCTATCATCGAAATTGGGGGGCGACCATCCACGCATCGGAAAAGCGCGCGGCAGTGCGCGTGCAATTGAACGGGTTGTTGTTGATATTCTGGACAGGGGCCTCATGATTGGAATGTCGACGTGCATCAGGCGACCGCGCCACTCTCGCCACGCAAGGGAAGTCCGCATGACTAAGATCATTACAACCGTGGTTTTCGTGTGCTTGGGAATACTGGGGGCCGGCGGCGCGTCTGCTGCGCAGGAGAACCAGCCGGTTAGTGCCCTGACGGGCCCAGGCCCAACCCATACACCAGTTTTCGAAGGTGCCAGCCTGGAAACCCGTACCATCGATGAGCCACTCCATGGGCCGATCGACTATCCCACCATTGAACAGCGCATTCGCAATAATCTGGCTGCACTTGGAATAGCCGAAGACGGCGGCGTTGTAGGCCCCAGC